>RZZN01000147.1 GCA_009929855.1 Gammaproteobacteria bacterium | reverse complement strand
CACGTTGCCGACGCGCACCCCGACAGCATCCGCGACTACGCCACCACCTGGCAGCGCCTCGACGCCTTCAACGCCGCGACCGGGCATCGGCAGGTCCTGCACCTGTACCGCGCGCTCGACGACGACCAGTTGCGCGGGGTCCCGGATCTCGCCGCGGTGATCGAGCCGCTGAAGCAGCTCGACCGCTACACCGATGCCGAGCTCGACGCCGCGGTGAAAAACAGCCTCTTCGCCATGTTGGTCAAATCCCCGACCGGCAACGGCCTTGCGGGTTTCGGCGCCGTCGACGACTGGGCCGAGAACCGCGCAGGCTACTACCGCCAGCGCCCGCTCGCGCTGAAGGAGGGCGCGGCCAACATCCTGAGCCTCTTCCCCGACGACGAGGTGCAGAGCTTCGACCCGTCGCGCCCCAACGCCGGCTATGACCCCTTCGTCTCGTCGATCTTCAAACAGATCGGCGTTGCGCTTGAGCTGCCCTACGAAGTCCTGACCAAAGCGTTCCAATCCAGCTACAGCGCCGCCCGCGCCGCGCTGCTGCAAGCGCATGCCTTCTTCGCCGGGCGCCGCGTCTGGCTCGCCGCCGGATTCTGCCAGCCCGTGCTCGCCGCCTTCATCGACGAGCAGGTCGCCGCCGGTCGTCTCGCCGCGCCGGGCTACTTCGCCGACCCCTTGATCCGCGCCGCCTATCTGGGCTCGGAATGGGTCGGCGATGCCGCTGGGCAGATCGACGAGACCAAGGCCGTCGGCGCCGCCGCCGCCCGTGTCGAGCTGGGCATCTCCACCCTCAAGCGCGAGACCGCCGCCCTCACGGGCGAGGATTACGACGCCATCCGGCGGCAGCGCGAGAAGGAGATCCGCCAGGCCGGCCCCGTTGCACCGCCCGCGGCAGAGACCCTGCCGGGGCAGAGTGCGCCAGGTCGCGCCCCGGTGCGCAGTGCGGAGGAGTTGGATGCCGAGGATCGGGCGGAGATGGCGCGTGGGTAGCGCTTGCCTTGCCCTACAAACGACGAACCCCCGAGCGGTTGCCACCGCGCGAGGGCTCTTATACGCGATCCGCCAACGCACCAAGCGCCTCGCCGCGCCAAGGCCAGCCCTATGACCATCCGCGCCATCGACCTCATCGCCGCCACCCCTTGGGCGATCACCGCCGAGGAGCTGGAGCGCATCTGCACCATCGCCGTGCGCGAGAACGACAGCCCGGATGCCGTCGCCGCCCGTCTCGGTCGCCCGCTCGAGAACGCCCGCACGGTCACCGAGCGCGACGGCACCGCCATCATCCCGATTACCGGCTCGATCTTCCGCCGCGCCAACCTCTTCACGGAGATCAGCGGCGCCACCTCGGTGGAGGTGCTGGCCACCGACATTCAGGCCGCCATCGACAGCCCGAGCATCGCCCGCCTGGTGCTGCACATCGACAGCCCCGGCGGGCAGGCGACCGGCATCGGCGACCTGGCCGCCCTGATCCACGCCAGCCCCAAGCCCATCATTGCCTTCGTTGAAGGGATCGCCGCCTCCGCCGCCTACTGGCTCGCCAGCGCCGCGGATCGGATCGTCGTCTCATCGGGCGCCATGCTCGGCTCCATCGGCGTCGTCGCCAGCTTCCGGCCCGAGAAAGACGCCCCGACCAAGATCATCAGCTCGCAAAGCCCTCTGAAACAAGCCGGCCCCGACACCGAGCCAGGCCGCGCGGAGATCCAACGCGTGGTCGACGCGCTCGCCGCCGTCTTCATCGGCGATGTCGCCGCCTATCGCAACACCGATCCGCAGACCGTCGCCGAGACCTTCGGCCGCGGTGGTCTCCTGGTCGGCGCCGACGCCGTTGCCGCCGGCATGGCCGACGCCGTCGGCACCCTGGAAACCCTGCTCGCTTCCTTCAAACCCTCCGCCGGATCGACCGGCATTACCGCCACAGGTACGACTATGACCGACACGACCACCGGCGCGCCGACCATCGACCGCGCCCACCTCGCCGCCCACCATCCCGCCCTGCTCGCCGAGCTGCTCGCCGAAGGCGCGCAGACCGAGCGCGCGCGCATCCAAGGCGTGCGCGCCCAAGCCATCCCCGGCCATGAGGCCCTGATCGAGCGCCTGGCCTTCGACGGCGCCACCACCGGCCCCGAGGCCGCCGTGCAGGTCCTCGCCGCGGAAAAGGCCCTGCGCGACCACCACGCCGCCGCCCAAGCCACCGCCGCACCCCCGGTGAATGCCGTGCTGCCGCCCGCCGCGCAGACCGACGACAGCCCGCAGGCCAAGACCGAATCCGCCGCCGTCGCGATCCTGGCGAACTACCGCACCGCCACCGGCACCGCCGCTTAACCCGAGGACACCCGCATGCCACTCGCCAGCTCCGCCGTCGCCACCTTCGACCCCGCCGGGGTCCGTACCGGCTCCGAGCCCGTCGTCACCAACACGGGCCTGGTCGCCGCCGGCCAAACCATCCCCGCGCACCGCATCATGGGCCGGGTCGCCGAGACCGTCGCCACCAAGACCACGGGCGTCGTCGGCAACAACAACGCCATCCTCTTTACCGCTAAGCTGCGCGGAACCGCCGGCAACGCCATCACCGTCGCGCTGGTCGACCCGGCCGGCAACAACGCCGCCCTGGGCGTTGTCGTCGCCGGCACCGCCATCACCGTCAATCTCGCCACCGGCGCCGGCGGGGCCATCACCAGCACCGCCGCGCAAGTCATCGCCGCCGTCAACGCC
Source organism: Gammaproteobacteria bacterium (assembly GCA_009929855.1). GTDB lineage: Bacteria > Pseudomonadota > Gammaproteobacteria > Chromatiales > Chromatiaceae > Thiocapsa. The sequence goes on along the minus strand of RZZN01000147.1, from coordinate 2,045 downwards.
TCCGCCGCCGCGGCGGCCTTGGTGACCGCCGCCAATGCGGGCGCCTCCACCGGTGCCGCCGCCGTCGTCGCCGCCGCCGCGGGCGCGCTGTCCGGAGGCGCCGACAACGGCGAGCTCAAGCCCTACGAGCCCACCGCCACCGACGGCACCCAGACCCCCGTCGGCATCCTCTGCCACGCGGTCGACACCACCGCCGCCGCGGAAGAGGCGCCGATGTACGTCGCCGGCACCTTCCACCCCGATCTGCTGGAATGGCCCGCCTCGGTGCAGACCGACAGCCAGCGCGCCGCGGTCTTCGACGGATCGCCCATCCACCTGCGCTCCGCCACCTAACCGCGCCACGATTCAGGAACCGAACTCATGTCCTACGATACCGCCACCCTCCTGCGCGTCGTCGCCGGCCTGCCGCGCTTCGATCCGCTGTTCCTCAACCGGTTCTTCCCCGGCGTTGCGCTGTTCGACACCGACACGGTGAACTTCGACAAGCTCGGCATCGACCAGGCCACCAAGCTGGCCCCCTTCGTTTCGCCCCTGGTCGCCGGCCAAGTGCGTACCGATCAAGGCGGGGAGCTGCGCTCCTTCCGCCCCGCGTACCTCAAGCCAAAACACGTGGTCGACCCGCAGCGCATGCTCGTGCGTCGCCCTGGGGAGGCCCTCGGCGGGGCCATGACGCCCGCCATGCGCCGCGACGCCGTGATTGCCGACAACCTGCGCCTGCAGCGCGACCAGATCATGCGCCGCCTGGAATGGATGGCCGCCGCCGCACTGCGCACCGGCAAGGTGATCGTCGCCGGGGAAGACTACCCAACGACGGAGGTCGATTTTCGGCGGACCTCGGCCCTGACCAAGACCATCAGCGTCGCCAACGACAAATGGTCCGCGACCACATCCAACCCGCCGGATGCGATCGAAGAATGGGACACCGAGCTCGAGGCACCGTCCACCGACATCATCATGAACCGCGTCGCCTGGAAGCATTTCCGCAAGCATGCCGCGGTCCAGGCCCTGCTCGACACCCGCCGCGGCTCCGAGTCGACCATCGAAACCGCGCCCGGCAACGGCGAGGTCGTGCAGTACAAAGGCATGCTCGGCGCCAAGGCCGTCTGGGTCTACACCGGCACCTACACCGACGACACCGGCACCACCAAGGAGTACCTGGAATCCGGCGAGATCATCCTGGCCTCCGCTGCGCTGGAAGGCATCCGCGCCTTCGGCGCCATCCTCGACCCGGCCGCCGGCTACCAGGCGCTCGAGATGTTCCCCAAAAACTGGATCAGCGAAGACCCGGCCGCGGAGTTCGTCATGACCCAATCCGCCCCGCTGCCGATCCCCAAGCGCCCGAACGCCAGCATGTGCGTGAAGGTCACCGACGCGACCTAAGCGCCCATGAGCTGGAGCGAGAACCTCGCCGCACTCGCCGACGCACTGACCGACCCGGAGTGCTTCGGCGAGTCCGTTACCCTGCCCTGCGGGGCCGCGGTGCACGGCGTGTTCGTCCCGGATCCGGCCCCGCAAACCCTGTGGGGCCAGCCGGAAACCCCGACGCTCGGCGGTTGGGGCCGCGCCCCTCGCGCCACGCCCGAGCTGTATCTTGAGCCCGCCGACGCCGCCGACCTCAAAGCGCAAGACCGGCTAGAGGTCCGCGGCACCACCTACCGCATCGCCAAGCTCGACCCGCCGCACGATGGCCTGATCCGCATCGAGCTGGCCGACACCCATGCCGACCAGGAGGAGACCGCCGGCGCGGTCTGGCGTTGATGACACTGACCGACCTCTCCGATCTCCTCGCCCGCGAGCTCGGCCCGCAAACCGCCGCCCGCGCCGTCGTCGCCCTCTGCCGCGAAGCCGCCGGAGAGCGCCTCTACATCCCGCGGCACCCGGCGCCGCCCGAGATCAACCCCGGCGATACCGTGGCGTCAATCCGCGCCCGGTACAGCATCAGCCGCCGCACCGCCTATTACTGGATCAACGCCCGCAGAGCGGAGGCCACACACCGATGACCAGACTCTATATCCCGGCCGTGCGCGACGGCTCCGGACAGACCC
>RZZN01000067.1 GCA_009929855.1 Gammaproteobacteria bacterium | reverse complement strand
GCGCGCGCAGCCGGGCGATCGCCGCGGCGCTGCCCGGCTTGATGGGATCGGTCACCGCAAGGAGCGCGGTCACTCGACCATCGACGGCGAGATGAATGGGGGAGTGTCCCGCGGCCTGCAGACGCGCGGCATGACTGGCGCTCTCCTCCAGCTCGACCCCCAGCTCATCCATCCACCGGCGCGTGCCGACCGCGACCGTCTGGCCGGCCACCTGTCCGCTGACCCCCCGGCCGGGCACCGCTTGGACCTGCGTGGCTGGCGCGAGACTCAAGCCCCGCGCCGTGGCCGCCGTGACGATCGCGCTGGCCACCGGGTGCTCGCTGGAGTGCTCGAGCGAGGCGGCGAGCCTCAGCGCCTCTTCCTGAGTCTGCTCGATGGCGATCAGCTCGGTCAGCGCGGGGCGTCCTTCGGTGAGCGTGCCGGTCTTGTCCAAGACGATGGTCTGGACCCGCGCCAAGGCCTCCAGGGCCGCGCCGCGTCGGATCAGGATCCCCAATGCCGCGCCGCGTCCGGTGGCCACCAGGATGGCGGTCGGCGTGGCCAGACCCATGGCGCAGGGACAGGCGATCAGCAGGACGCTGACCGCGGCCACGAAGGCATGGCTCAGTGCTGGCTGTGGCCCCAGCCACGACCAGATGAGGGCGGTCAGGAGCGCGGTGAGCATCACCAAGGGCACGAACACCGCGGCGATCCGGTCGGCGACTCGCTGGATCGGTGGCTTGCTCGATTGGGCCTCGGCGACCAGACGAACGATCTGGGCCAGCACAGTGGCGTTGCCGACACGGGTCGCGCGCACGCGCAAGGCGCCGGTCTGATTGATGGTCCCGCCGATGACCGGGTCGCCTGGACCCTTGCGTACTGGCAAGGGCTCGCCGCTGATCATGGACTCATCGACATGGCTCGCGCCGTCGATCAGCTCGCCGTCGACCGGGATGCGCTCGCCCGGTCGCACCAGGATGAGATCGCCCGGAACGACCGCCGCGGCCGGCATCTCGACCGCCTTGCCGCGGGCGTCGAGCACGAGCGCGCGCTTGGGACGCAGGTCGAGCAGTCGCCGGATGGCCTGCGAGGTTCGCCCCTTGGCGGTCGACTCCAGCAGCCGACCGAGCAGGATGAGTGTGATGATGACCGCGGCGGCCTCGAAATAGAGGTGGGCCGTGCCCGCGGGAAAGAGCCCGGGCAGGGTCACGGCGAGCAGCGAATAGAGATAGGCCGCACCGCTGCCGAGCATCACCAGGCTGTCCATGCCGGGGCTGGCGTGGCGCAGCTCGCTCAGGCCATGACGCAGGAAGCGCCGGCCCGACCAGAACAGGACCGGGGTCGCGAGCGCGAGCTCGACCCAATGCCAGACCGCGGCTGGGGCGAGCGCGGTCATCCAATGCATGGCGCCGGGCACGAGCATCGGACCCATGCTGATGAGGACGAGCGGCAATGTGAGTGCCGCGGCAAGACGCAGATCGCGCCGCAGTTGGGCGCGCTCCTGCTCCGCGCGCGGGACCTCGGGCTCCGTTGCATCGGACGGCGCGATCGGCTCGTAACCGGCCGCGCGAATCGTCTGCGCAATGCGCTCAGGACTCATCCGCTCGGGCTGGAATCGCACCGACGCCGACGCGGTGGCCAGGTTCACCGCCACCTCATCGACCCCCGGCAAGGCACGGAGCGCGCGCTCGGCGCGCGCGACGCAGGCCGCGCAGGTCATCCCGGCGATGCCGATGCGAATCTCTTCGCTCACCGGGGAGCTGTCTCCGGGCGATCGCTCGCTTGCGCTGGGATCGGTCATCTCACGCGCGATCCAGCCGCAATCATGCCAGGTCCACCCGGGTCACTGGCGCACCTCGGCTTGATAGCCCGCGTCCTGGACCGCCTCGATCAGTGCCTGCGGTGACGCGGTGCCGGCGACGCGTGCGATCCCGCGCTCGTGGCTGACCTCGAGCACTGCCGTGACGCCTGGCACCTCGGCGAGCGCCTCGGTGACCGCTTTTACACAGTGTTGACAACTCATGCCTTCGATCGCGAGCTCGATCATCTCGATACCTCATTGGACCTAGGGGTCAGGGCTCAGGAGTCAATGGTCAGGTGCCTGAGTCGGTGGTTGGGCTGGCGTCCAGGGCGTCGTCGCGGTCAGTCCAGATAGCGGGCCAGCCAGAGTCGCAGACGCAGACCGGTCTCGCTGCTGAGCCCGACGGTGGCGGCGCGAATCGCTCCGTTGGGATCGACCACGAAGGCGGTTGGCACGCCCACCACGCCCCAGCGACTCGCCAGGCTGCCGTCGGGGTCGGCGATGACCGGTAGATCCAGACCGCTCTCGCGCATGAGTGCGCTCAGCTCTGCCGGCCCCCCGGACTGCATGGCCACGCTCAGCACCGGATGATCTCGCGCGATCGCGGCGACCGCTCCATTCGTCATCTTGCACAGCGGACACCAGCTCGCCCAGAAATAGACCAGCGCCGGCTGGTCTCGGGGCGCCGCCAGGTCGCGCCATGTCCCATCCAGTGTCATCCCAGCCAGGGGCGGAGCGGTGCCCGCGGCCAAGGGGCGGGATTTCCACCAGTCGACCCCGACGACGATCAGCATGATCAACACGAGATTGACGAGCCAGCCTTGCCAATGGCGCCAGCGTCGAGGTTGCGGCGGGGGCTGTGAGTCATCCGGCATGGTCAAGGGTGCCTGGGTGCGGTTGCGTTCTTGAGTGAATCATGCGACGAAGACTGTCAATGGATCAAAAAAACGCGGATCATTGAGTCAGGATGGCGAATAATAGCGGACACTCCAAGCGAGCACTCAATCCTTGTGAGACAGAAGAAACGCCCAGCGCGATCCCTCGCCGATCATTCACCGATCAGCGCTTGCGATGACGTGGCAAGCCAGCCGCCGCTTGCGTCGAGCACGCCCGAGTCCGTACCAGGGTCGCGACCGGAAGCCGCGAGCGCGCTCGCCAAGACCAAGGTGCGGCGCGCGGCGCAAGCGCTCGCGGACCAGAAGCGGCTCGTCGAGACCATGTTCGCCCAGACCCGCGATGCCTTGCTGCTGGTCGATCCAGTGACCCAGCGTTTCGTCGCCTTCAATACCGCGGCACATCAGAGTCTCGGCTACAGCCGCGAGGAGTTCGCCACTCTCGGCATCGAGGACATTCAAGCCGAGCACTCGACCGCGCAGATCGCCGCCAACTGTGCCGCCATCTTGGCCGGGGAGACCTCTGAATTCGAGACTCGGCATCGCACCAAGAACGGCGAGGTGCGTGATGTCTTCGTCACCTTCAAGTCCATCGAGCACGATGGGCGTGATCATCTGTTGGTGATCTGGCGCGACATCACCGAGGAGAAGCGCCGCGAGCGTGCCCAGCGCGAGCGGATCGAGGCCGTCGGTCTGTACAGTCGCTTGATCCACGATCTGAGCATGGCCGAGGCCAACATCGGCGGCGAGTTGGAGACCTTCGCCCGCCAGGTCACCGAACGGCTGGCGCTCGCTCTGCGCATCCCGCGGGTGTCCGTGTGGTGCTTTGACGAGTCAGAGAGCCAGCTCGAATGTATCGATCTATTCGACCTGGACCATGGCGTTCACCTGAGCGGCGAGGTCTTGCCCGTGACGGCCTTCGCGAGCGAGATCGACACCCTGCGTGCAAATCGATACGTGGACGCCGATGATGCCATCCATGATCCGAGAACAGCGGCTTTCGTCAAGATCCCCACCCGACCGCTCGGCGTCACCGCGCTGCTCGGTTGCAGCATCCTGTCGGGCGGCCGCCACCGTGGCGTGATCGCCTTCGAGTATGTCGGGGTGCCGCATGTCTGGGATGCCGAGGAGATCAGTTTCGGCTGTCAGGTGGCCGATCAGTTTGGCATGGCCATCCTGAGCCGCGAGCGCTTGGATCTGGTGCGTGCGCTGCGGCGCAGCGAATCCTTCCTCAGACGCGCTCAGGCGGTCTCGCAGACCGGTCATTGGCATCTCGACATCCCGCATGATCGGCTCACCTGGTCGGACGAGACCTATCGCATCTTCGGAATTGCACTCGGGACACCCCTGAATCTGGCCAGTTTCGCGTCCATCATCCACCCCGATGACCACGCGTCGGTGCTGGATGCCTGGAACCTTGCCCTGACCGGCGTGCCCTATCGGATCACCCATCGCATCCTCGTCGACGGCGAGACACGTTGGGTCGAGGAGCGCGCCGAGATCGAATTCGACAGGCATGGTCGAGCGATCGCGGGTCTAGGCATCGTCCAGGACATCAGCGAGCGGGTGACGACCACCCGTGAGCTGGAGCAGCACCGCCGCAACCTGGAATCGCTCGTCGCCTCGCGCACCGCCGAGCTCGTCGCCGCGAAGGCCGCGGCCGAGGCCGCCAACCGCGCCAAGAGCGCCTTCCTCTCGAACATGAGTCATGAGATTCGCACCCCGATGAACGCCATCATCGGCTATGCGCATCTCCTGCGGCAGGAGCCCTTGACGTCTCGTCAGCTCCAGCAATTGGACAAGCTGACCGACTCCTCTCGCCATCTCTTGCAGATCATCAACGATATCCTGGATCTGTCCAAGATCGAGGCCGAGAAGATGACCCTCGAGCAGCGCGACTTCGAGCCGGCCCGGGTCGTCGGGCACATCCAGGATCTGCTCGGGCAGAGTGTCTCGGCCAAGGGTCTCGATCTGCGGGTCGAGTTACGGGATGTGCCAGGCGTCCTGCATGGTGATCGGGTGCGCTTCGGTCAGATCCTGCTCAACCTGGCGAGCAATGCGGTCAAGTTCACCGAGCATGGCGAGATCCTGATCCGGCTGTCTCCCTGTGGCGCGGTGACGGATCGGGTCGTGCTCCGCTGCGAGGTCCAGGACAGCGGGATCGGGATGCATCCCGAGCAGGTCGAGCGACTCTTTCAGCCGTTCCAGCAGGCCGATGACTCGACCACGCGCCGTTTTGGCGGGACCGGGCTGGGGTTGGCGATCAGCAAGCGGTTGACCGAGTTGATGGGGGGGCGCATCGGTGCCGAGAGCACGCCCGGGCAGGGCAGTCGCTTCTGGCTGGAGATTCCTTTTGGCGTGGTCGAGACACCCGCGGATGCCACCGATGCCGCATCCGAGCAGGCGCTGAGCGCGCTGCTTCCGCCCGATCTGGCGGGGCGGCAAGGCGCGCACATCCTCTTGGTCGAGGACAATGCCATCAATCAAGAGGTCACCAGTCAACTCCTGGAGTCGACCGGGATGCGGGTCGACATCGCCGACAACGGCCAGATGGCGGTGGCCAGGTGTCGCGAGCGTCTCTTCGACCTGGTCCTGATGGATGTGCAGATGCCGGTCATGGATGGCCTGGACGCCACCCGCGCGATTCGTCGTCTGCCCGGTTGGCGCGGGATCCCCATCCTGGCGATGACGGCCAACGCCTTCGCCGAGGATCGTGCACGCTGTCTCGCCGCGGGCATGGATGATCATGTGCCCAAGCCGGTCGAGCCGGATCAGCTCTTCCTCAGCCTGCTGCGATGGCTGCCGAAGCGACCGCAGGCCGCGCCGACACCCAGCGTGCCTGACCTCGGGGCGGATGCGCCGCGCGCAGCGGAGGTGCTGTCCGAGCTGGCGGGGATCGTGGGGCTGGATCAGCGACGCGGTCTGCGGGTCGTCGGCGACGATGCCGAGCGCTATCGGCGTTTGTTGCGACAGTTCGTCTCGCAGCATGCCCAGGACGCGGCACGCCTGCGAGATCAGTTGGCGAGTGGGGACCATGAGGGGCTGCGTCGGGTGGCCCACAGCCTCAAGGGGGTCGCCGCGACCCTCGGTATCGAGTGTATCCGCGAGCGCGCCGGCGCATTGGAGCGCGCGGCCGATGAGCGCGCCACGCCGGAGCGTCTCGATGCGGACGTCACGATCCTCGAAGCCGTGATGCGGCGCATCGCCTCCGCGATCGATGCGGCCATGGCCGCTGTGTCCGACCCCTCCGGCGCGCCGCCCGAGGACCGCCCTGACCTGGACCGCGCGGACCTGGATCGCGAGGACGTGAGCGCACTCATCGCGCGGCTCGATGAGCTGCTGAGCGCGGGTGATCTGGAGGCCGTTCAATGCTTCGCAAGCGCCCGCGCACGGCTCGAGCAGGTCTTTGGCGAGCTTTGCCCGCGTCTGGAGCGGCAGATTCAAGCCTACGATTTCGATCTTGCCCTGAGCACGTTGCGCGCGGCCAACCCTGCGCTCCTGGAGACCGCTGAGTGACCAGCCGAGCCGCGGCCCGCCGTGCGGCCTGACCGCGCGCCCCGCCGGCTGGTCGCCAAGACCGGCGGCCCTGGGGTCTGGATTCCGCGACGGACGTACCCATCTAAAATGCCGGCCAGGGTCTGATCCAAACTGATCCATCCCACTGTAAACACGAGATGAGGTAATGCACGATGAATGATCAAGAACGCCAGATGATCGAGGGTCTGTTCGATCGGCTGCGACAGGCCGAGACCCAGGCCGGGCCCCGTGATGCCGAGGCTGATCGTCTGATCCAGGATCTCACCAGCCGTCAGCCGGGTTCCGCCTACATGCTCGCCCAGGTCGTCTTGATGCAAGAGCAAGGGATGCGCAACCTGCAGACCCGCATCGAGGATCTGGAGCGCGATCTGAGCGAGCGCGCGCAGAAGCAGGAGAGTGGCGGTTTTCTCGGTGGCTTGTTCGGCGGTGGGGCCAAGCCCCAGCCCGCCGCCCAGCCGAGCCCACGAGCGGCGACGGGCGGCGGCTGGAGCAATAGCCAAGCCCCGGCCATGGGCGCGGCGCGGATGGCCCCTGGTGCCGCCCCAGCCGCGGGTGGCGGCTTCATGGCCGGCGCCATGCAGACGGCGGTGGGCGTGGCCGGCGGCATGCTCCTGGCCAATGCGGTCTCCGGTCTCTTCAGCTCGCCCGCCGAGGCGGCCGAGGTCGCTGAGCCGCCCGCCGACATGCCCGCCGAGGATTTCCATGACGGCGAGATCGGCGGCGAGGACCCAGGCGCCTTCGAAGACTTCGGGGATGACGAGGGCTTCTGAGTCGAGGCCCGCGGCGCCGCGCACCGCGGGCCTCGGGCTCAGCCCAGTTGTGAAAGGTCTCTGACCGCGCCATGCGCGGCGCTGGTGGTCAGCGCCGCGTAGGCCCGCAGTGCCGCCGAGACCGCACGTTGCCGATCCTGCGGCTGCCAGGCATGGGCGCCGCGCGAGTCCATGCGCCGACGACGCTCGGCCAGTGTCACCGGGTCCACCAGCAGCTCGATGCGCCGTTGCGGGATGTCGATGGCGATCTGGTCGCCTTCCTCCACCAATGCGATCGTCCCACCCTCCGCGGCCTCCGGTGAGACATGCCCGATGGAGAGCCCCGAGGTGCCACCCGAGAAGCGTCCGTCGGTGATCAGGGCGCAGGCCTTGCCGAGCCCCTTCGACTTGAGGTAACTGGTGGGATAGAGCATCTCCTGCATGCCCGGACCGCCCTTGGGACCCTCGTAGCGGATCAGCACCACCTCGCCGGGGCTCACCCGATCATCGAGGATGGCGGCCACCGCGGCCTCCTGACTCTCGAAGATGCGCGCCGGACCGCTGAAGGTCAGGATGGACTCGTCCACGCCCGCGGTCTTGACGATGCAGCCCTGCTCGGCGAGGTTGCCGAACAGGACCGCGAGCCCACCGTCACGGCTGTAGGCATGCGCCAGATCGCGGATGCAGCCGCTGGCGCGGTCGGTGTCGAGACTCGCCCAGCGGCGTGATTGGCTGAAGGCGGTCTGGGTCGGCACCCCGCCGGGGGCGGCCAAGAAGCGCTCGCGCGCCCGCGTGGCGTCCGGTCGCATGATGTCCCAGGCCTCCAGCGCCTCGCCCAATGTGGACGAATGCACGGTGGGGACGTCGCGATGGATGAGCCCGGCACGATCGAGCTCGCCGAGGATACCGAACACCCCACCCGCACGGTGCACATCCTCCATGTGATATTGCTGCGTGGACGGGGCGACCTTGCAGAGATTGGGCACGTGCCGGCTCAGCCGGTCGATGTCGGCCATGCCGAATGACACCCCGGCCTCGTGCGCGGCGGCCAACAGATGCAGCACCGTGTTGGTCGAGCCGCCCATGGCGATGTCCAGCGTCATGGCGTTGTCGAAGGCTTGCGGAGTCGCGATGGCGCGCGGCAGCACGCGCGCGTCATCTTGCTCGTACCAGCGACGCGCCAGCTCCACGATGAGCCGGCCCGCCTCGAGGAAGAGCGCCTTGCGATCGGCATGGGTGGCGAGCAACGATCCGTTTCCTGGCAGGCTCAGACCCAGTGCCTCGGTCAGACAGTTCATCGAATTGGCGGTGAACATCCCGGAGCAGGAGCCACAGGTCGGACAGGCCGAGCGCTCCAACTCGGCCACCGTGGCGTCGCTGCGCGTCGGATCGGCGGCGGCGATCATGGCGTCGACCAGATCCAGATGCAGCTCGGTGTCACCGCTTCGCACCTTGCCGGCCTCCATCGGTCCGCCCGAGACGAACACCGTGGGGATGTTCAGCCGCAGCGCGGCCATCAGCATGCCGGGCGTGATCTTGTCGCAGTTGGAGATACAGACCAAGGCGTCGGCGCAGTGTGCGTTGACCATGTACTCGACCGAGTCGGCGATGAGATCGCGCGAGGGCAGCGAGTAGAGCATGCCACCATGCCCCATGGCGATCCCGTCATCGATCGCGATGGTATTGAATTCCTTCGCCACTCCGCCCGCGGCCTCGATCTCGCGCGCGACCAGTTGACCCAGATCCTGCAGATGCACATGACCAGGCACGAACTGGGTGAATGAATTGGCCACCGCGATGATTGGCTTGTCGAAGTCCGCGTCGGTCATGCCGGTGGCGCGCCAGAGTGCCCGGGCGCCGGCCATGTTACGGCCATGGGTGGTGGTGCGTGAGCGGTATTGAGGCATGGATGACACCTGCTGGATCGGATCACGAAAGCCTGCAGTATATCGGTGTTGACGCGCCCGTGTCGGCCAAGCGCCTTGCACATTGGCCAGTCGGGAGCGCGCGGGCGCGATCATCCGATATACTCGATCCATCGTGGCTTGGGGCGGCCGGGGCGGCCGGCGCGGCGGTGACCCGCGCTCCAGCCGACCACTGCGCAGCAGATCCCTCCCAGCGGAACAGACCCCATCCAGCGGAATAGACCCCTCCCAGCGAAACTGGCACCACCCAGCGGAAGCAGACCCCACCCAGCGGAACATCCATGATGACCAAGCAAGAGACATCGCCCGCCCGCCCGATCGCTTCGACTACGCCAAGCCGCGCGCTTCCCGAGGCATTGGACGCGCCGCGGCAGACCTATCGGCTGGCCAATGACTGGCGCGTCGCCTATTACGCCGATCGTACCGCCGCGGGCCGCCCGCTGGTGCTGGTGCACAGCGTCAACGCGGCGCCCAGCAGCTACGAGGTCAAGCCATTGTTCGAGCACTATCGGCGCACCCGGCCGGTCTACAGTCTCGACCTGCCCGGCTTTGGCCACTCCGAGCGTCGGCCAAGCGGGTATACCCCCGAGCTCTTCGCCGAGGCGATCAATGGATTGCTCGATCAGGTCGGCGGCACGCCCGCGGATGTCATCGCCTTGTCGCTCGGCGCCGAATTTGCCGCGCGCGCGGCGCTGGCACGACCAGGAGCGATCCGCTCGCTGGCCTTGATCTCACCGACCGGATTCAGCCGGCGTCCGCCACCCGGACCCGGCATGGGACGCGTGATGCACGGTTTGCTGACCATCCCGGGTCTGAGCCAAGGGCTCTTCGATCTGGTGGCCTCGCGGCGCAGCATCCGCTACTACCTCGGACAATCCTTCGCCGGGGAGGGGCCCCCGGACATCTTCGACTACGCCCACGCGACCGCGCACCAGCCCGGCGCCCGTCATGCCCCATTGGTGTTTCTCTCGATGCAGCTCTTCACGCCCAATGCGCGCGAGCGAATCTACGGCCGCCTCGGTGATCTGCCGGTGCTGGCCATCGCCGATCGCGATCCCTACATCGACTTCGAGCAGCTCGATGACTTCGTCGCGCGTCACCCGAGCTGGTCACGGCTGCACCTCGCCCCGAACATGGGTCTGCCCCACTGGGAGCGGCTCGCCGAGACGACCTCGGCACTGGACGCCTACTGGGGCGGGCTCGGGTAAATTGGCAGAGGGTGTCTCCTTTGTGAGCCCACCTCAGAGCGCCCGCCATACCAACCGCTCCATCATGCCCAAGGCCACCACGGCCACCACCGAAAAGGCGCGCAGATCGCGCAGACCATGGCGGGTGCGCAAGGTCGCGCCATAGTCCGCGGCCTGCGCGGCCCCCTCCGCGAGCTTCGCCGCCACCGCGGGCAGGGTCGCGAGGGTCTCGCGCGGTAGCGCGCGCACCTGCTCGCCGGTCATGTCCAACTCTTTCAGGCTCAGATACTTGAATTCCAGCAACAGGTCCAGGGCCTGGAAGCGGCGCATGTCGGGCCGCAGGATCAGCGCCAGATCGGCATCGCCGCGGTCGGTCTCCAGCTCCGAGACCGCCATGTAGAGCCGGTCGTCGCACAACAGGGTCAGAAAGGCGAACTTCACCAGCAGCTCATTGCTCCAGCGATAGTCACGCTTGGACAGCACACTGAAATAGCCGGTCTCGATGAGATCGCAGAGCGGGGCAGGATCCGCGCGTAGATAAAGTGTCTCCGCCGCGCGTTGTGCGGCCTCGCGCCGCGGTGAGGCCGGCAGCCAGGCCTCGCGCAAGTGCTCGACATAGAGCCCGCGGGCGACCAAATTGGGGATGCGCAGCACCAGTTTGGCCAGCACCCCCTCGCCAGCCAGGGTCAGGACGCCGTAAAAATAGAGCAGCGAGGCCATGAAAGGCTGATCCTTGACCGCGCGCAGCACATCCTCGACCCCGAAGCGCCGCACCAGCTCGGGGATCAGCACCCGATCGTTCCCGCTGAGTGCATCGATCAGCAGGTCCTCTCCGTGAGGCAGGCGCGCGATGTAGACCAGCTTGTTACGGTCCATGGCCAGATTCTTGTCGAGCATGCGGTGCGGATAGCAGCCGTGACGACGCAGGGCGTCGAGGAAGTACAGACTCAGGGTCGGGTTGTAGAGGCTCTCGGTGGCGTCCTCGCTGAAGCGATAGCCGTTATAAAAGGTGCGCATCGTGGCCAGCGCCTCGGCCGGTGACCAGTCGCCGCCCTCGGCGGCCAATTGCGTGAGCACCGTCTCGACCTCGGCCCCGGTGAAGCCGCAGAGGTCGTTGAAGTCCGGCTCCAGATAGAGATCCTTGCCGACGTTGTAGCCACTGGTCATGTCGCTCAGGACGATCGGCGAGACCCCGGTGATGAAGACGCGATCCAACCCCATCCCCCCCGCGGCGGCCTTCACCGCCTTGAACACGGTCTTCAGCAACCCCTCGCCATAGAGCAGCGCCTGGTCGCGATCGCGACTGCCGTCGCGATCGGCCATCAGGACCTTATTGGCGAAGTTGTCGTATTCGTCGATCAGCAGATAGAGCTTGTGGGAGGTCTGGGAGACCGCCGTCAACGCGGAGCGCCAAGAGGAGAGGGCATTGTCGGGGTGGATCTCGATCTCATCCGGCAACCGCTCACGATAGCGTTGAGCGAAGTCATGAATCGAGTCGTTGAGATGCTGATGCAGCGCCGCCTTGATCTCGGTGACCTCGCCGTGCGCTTGCACCAGCGAGAAGTCCCAGCGCATCACGAAGTACTGATTGCGCAGTGGGGTCGGCGCGCGCCCAACGGCCAGCTGGCCGAACAGCGCCTCGAATTGCCCCGCGCGGTCGAGATCGTAGTAATGCTCCAGCATCGACAGCAGCAGACTCTTGCCGAAGCGGCGCGGACGCAGAAAGATCAGCTGCCGACCGGCCTCCTCGAGTGAGGCGATGCGGTCGGTGCGGTCCTGATACCAGTACCCCTCCTGGATCAGGGTGCCGAAATCACTCAGTCCGTAGGGAAATTTCATGGCGGTTTCCGGTGTCCCTGTCGTGCGCGAAGGGTCGGGTTGCTGGAGCCGCCCTGCTGGCTGCGACCGTGGCACCGATGAGTGCGGGCATGGTACCAACAGACCGCCAGCGCGGCAGCGTCTGCCCCGGACTCCATCCGGTGGAATGCCGGTATCCAGACCTGAAGCGTGGCTCCGCCTTGATCACGGCCAGCCAGATCTGAGCCTGACCGATTCGACGACCGTGCCAGCTCAGTCCAAGCGCAAGACCCGGTGCATCCTGCACCCTGATCGCCAGCTGATCACCCCCAGGGGTGATACAAAGCTAGGGTGGAGATGGCCTAAGCTAAAAAAATCGCGACCACGGACTCTGGCCCGGACGGCACCCATCTGTTCGCCAACCTCGGCCCCGGTCACTACCGGGTCAAGGTGGATACTGCCGATGCGGACATCCCCGCCAACCTGTTCCTGGTGGTCACCCAGTCCACCAAGACGCTCGCGGCGGGCGATGACTGCCTGCTGGCGGACATCCCGTTCCGATCCGGCCTCACAAAGTCCGTCGACAAGGCCTTCGCCACTTCTGGCGAGACCCTTGAGCTCTCGCTGAAGCCACGCCACGCACCCGTGCCACACCAAAAATTGTCGCACGGGATGATTAGATTGCCGCGCGGTTGTGTCCAGGGCGAGTCCACCGTCGTTAGTATGAATCTGTCAGATTCTCTGCCCTGAGCGCGCGGCGCGCCCAGGGCATTCGTGCGTGGATCCGAGGTACGAGAATGCGCTATCGGTTTCGCTCGGCAGTGGGCGCCTCATTCGTTCTGCTGCTTGGTAGCTTGCCACAGTCTGGTCCGCAGGCGTATCCCTATCCCCCTGATTGGGGAACAGGAATGGTTGTCGAGGGCACCTCACCGCTGACCACGGATGTCGCGCATGGCGGTCCGATCCACTTCGCACCCGCGCCCTGGCCCGCCGAACCCGTTGATCCGGCCAATTGCGGCGTGGACTGTGGCGACTGGAAGCCTTACACGAGATTTCAGACCGGGGTGAATGATCCGCGGGTGCAGGATCCGTCCAACGGCGGAACCTCACCCCAGAACTATGTCAACATCGCCTCGTCCTGCATCGACAAGAACCTGCCGAGCATCTACTACAACCTGCGCAAGGGTGCGGCCGCGGATGGCAGCGAAGACGTCATCATGTTCCGCTGGCGGGTGGAGCAGATCGCCAACACCTATGCCACAGGCCCGAATGCCGGCAGCTTTGGCGCCACGGATCCCTGGAACTCGGCACTTTGGACCGTTCTCTTCGACCTGGATGGGGATGGCTTCAGAGACCTTGCCGCGCATCTGGACGGGTCCTCCGGTGCTCCGGCGACCTCGATCGATCGGCTCGCCGGAATCTGGGGCAATATCCCCACCCAGTCGGTCGACTATCTCAACGATCCCAGTATCAATCTGATCGCGCACAATCCCACGGCCTTCATCGGGCCAAACGACAAGGTTCTGAACTTTGCCGGGGATCCCGAGAATCCGACCGAGAGCTGGCCGAACGGCTCGAGCGAAAGTGTCTGGGACTATGGCACCAGCCGCTCGAGACTCATCACCACTAAATCCTGCACCGAGTATTTCATCGACTATCAGATCCCGGTGCGGATGCTCGATGCGTCTTCCAGCGGACCGAATCCCAGCCTGAATGGCCCCAGGGTCGATCGCAGTACACCGATCTCGATGCTGTTCTGCACCGCGAACAGCCTCAACAACCCCTTCCAGAAGGACTGCGCCCTCAACGCCGGCTATATCGGCAACGCCTCCAAGCCCGCGCCCTTCGGTGACTATCTCTCCTTCGACAAGGATACCCCCTATGCTCAGCCCATCGTCACCAGTGTCACGGCGAGCCCGCCGAGCACCTGCCCGGGCAGCTACGGCCTGACGGCCAAGATTCAAGATACCCTTTTCGTCAATGCGAGCGGCTCGGTCGAGCCCTCCATCAAGTCGGTCGTATTTTATTATTGGTACGACCTGGATGGAGATGGCACGACCGCCGGCGATCCAGGCAGCGCTTGGACCTATGCCGCCCCCGGCGCACTCCAGCCGGGCTCGCTGAACACCTGGACCGCCAGCTGGGACGCCAACAGTCTGCCGCGAGGCCGCTACTTGATCGGCGTGCAGGCGCTCGATGATCGGACCAAGCATGACCTCGGAGTGCCCCACGCCCCGATCGATCATCGCACCTTCTCCTATCTTCCGGGCAGCTCCGCCCCCGCGACCCAGGCCCAGATCTACACGAACGATTGGAGCTGGGACGGGCTGGCCAAGATTTGGGTGCAGGGGACCGAGATCGGCTGGATCGACGGCCAAGAGGCACTCTTCCCGGCGCATGTCGATCCCACGGTTCCGGGACCCAGTGAGGATTGGTACGGCAACCCGGACGTCACCGGTGTCCAGACTGCGCTGATCGGCGTGGCCCTGAATGTCTGCGGGGTCGCGCCGGAGCTGCAGAAATCCGCCAATGTTGTTGAAACCACCGCTGGTGGCGATGTCCGGTACACACTGAGCGTCGTCAACAAGACTGGCGCTGATATCAAGCTGAGCAGTATCACCGACACCCTGCCTGAAGGCTTCACATACGTCAGCACCCAGGGGCTAGGTGATACACCTGCCAGCAGCCTCTGCACGGGTTCCTGTCCGGAGCCAAGCACTGCCGGTGGCAACAGTTATACCTGGACCTTTGCTGCCAATCCTTCCGACCCTGCCGCCGTGACCATCCCAGGCGGTTGCTCCGCGCCGAACTATGCGGCTTGCACACGCAACCTGGTCTACAACACCAAGGCCTCGGCGACGGTCGGGACCTATAACAACACCGCGACCATGGTGACCGACTTCGGCACGGTCACCAGCAACCCGGCGCAGGTCGGCGTCGGCGCGCCGCGCCTGACCATCAGCAAGACCCCGACGGACGGCGCCAGCCCTCCGAATCCCAAGTACAGCGCCCTGCCTAGCGAGTCCATCACCTACGTCATCACCTATTCCAACGACTCGCCGGTCAGCGCCACCAATGTCGTCCTCACTGATGTCATCCCGGCTGGTCTGGACTATGTCAGCTGTTCGGACGGCTGCACCTTGGATGGCAATACGCTTACCTGGACCATCGGCGACCTCGTCCCGGGCGAGGGTCCCTATTCGGTGAGCTTCACCGCCACGCTCGCCAGCCCCTATCCGGACACGGCGTCAGTCCCCAACATCAACACCGCGACCATCGACGGCGACAACACTGACCCGGCTGACGCGACTGCCTCGGTTTTCGTGCAGGTGCCGCGGCCGCAACTGGTGATCCAGAAGACGGCCGATAAGTTGCTGGTCGATCCGGCGGGGACCAGTCCCGCCAACCAGGTGACCTTTACCCTGAGCTACGCCAACACAGGCGATGCCGCGACGACTGATGCGGTGCTGTCCGATCCGTTACCGGCGGGCTTCACCTTCGTGAGTTGCTCCGAGACTTGCGACAATCCGGGGGTAGGAAATAACGGCACGGTCTCATGGAACCTTGGCCCGCTGAACGCAAGGGAAAGTGGATCAGTGACCCTCACCGCCCAGGCCAGCAATCCCTTCACGGGGACCGAAAATCCGGTGACCAATACGGCGAGCCTCTCATCGGCGGAGGTGACGACGCCAGTGACGGACAGTGCCGATGTGGGCATCAGTCAGAGCGGACAACTGTGCCGCAAACTCTATTTGTCCGATGATCAAGCCGACGTCGGGTCTGATGGGACCCAATATCTTGCCACGACTAGCACGCCAACCGGTCCGTTCACGACTATAAGCAAGCTCGCTGACGATGCTGCCAATTCCGGCATTATCGAGATCGCCCGCTTCTATCAGGACCCGGTGTCCAGTCAGCTCGTCACCTTCGATGGTTCTTCAACGCTAGGCGGCCAGCTTGACTACATCAAGTCCAACTCCCTTGGTGGATCGGCGACCGCTAACTCAGTCCTCTATGTGACCGTTTACGACTACGACCCGGATACCGGTGAGACCACACCAATTGCACAGAGCGTTAAGACCGATAATGGTTCTCCAAGTCCACCAGTCTCGCTGACCGGCGTTACCCCCAGCGGTTCACTGGCCAAAGGACATCGGTTGCTGATCGTGATGGGCGTCGATATGACGGCGAATAGGATTACGACGATCGAGCTACATGCTAATTCGGCGACCAGTTATGTGGAGATCTGCTCACCGCCCCCAGCGAATCTGGTATTGAACAAGACCGTCGACGCCGTAAGCATCGACGCCACCGGGGCAAGCCGTACCCTGACCTACACCCTCAACTACGCCAACACCAGCGGCAGCACGGGTGCAACCGGGGCTATTCTCACCGATACCCTGCCGCTCTCTGGCGTGACCTACAGCAGCTGCTCCTTTGGCAGCAGTCACTTTACGGGGTGCAGTCACGCAGGCGGTGTGGTCAGCTTCCACGATGGATTGAATGGCGGGGTCTCCATTCCCGCCGGCGCGAGCGGCAGTGTCACCGTTACTGTCAATGTGGCGGACAGTCTGAGCGTGAGCAGCCTGCTCAATACCGCCAGCATCATCTCTGACCAGACCTCGGCGGTGGAGGCCACCGCCATCACCACCGTGGTCGGTGGTGAGGATCCCGATGGAACGGCCAATCTCGTCATCAACAAGGCCGCCAGCGAGACCCTGCTCCAACCCGGCGAGTCGGTGACCTATACCCTGACCGCGCTGAACGCCGGGACCAAGACCGCCACCGCGATCCAGATCACCGACGATTTCCCGGAGGCCGCCTGGTTTACCTATAAGGCCGGTAGCTGTATGGTGTCGGTCGGCACCTGTACGCCATCCGGTACGCCATCCTCCAGTCTGTCCTGGGCGATCGACAGCCTGGCGCCCGGCGAGACGGCGACCCTCAGCTTCACCCTCGAGGTCGGAGACTCCTCCACCACCTCGCCACCGGATGGCGTCACGACACGTGACAACCTGGCGACCGGAGACTATGGCGGCTGCGAGACGGCACCTTGCGATGCGACCAGCAACACCGTCACCGTCTCGGTCACCACCAATCCTTACCTCGCCATCGAGAAGGGCGTCTCGCCCAGCGGTATCGTTGCCCCTGGCGAGACCCTGACCTATACGCTCCTGGTCAACAATACTGGCTCGGGGGCGGCCAACAACCTGATCGTCAGGGACCCCATACCAGCCAATACCAGCTTCATCGCCGGAAGCACGACGCAGACCCTGGGAAGTGCCAGCTTCGATGCGGTGAACAATCAGGTGATCTTCAACCTCGGCACACTCGCCGCGGGCGGATCGGCGACACTGAGCTTCCAGGTCAAGCTCAACAGCCCGCTGCCGGCCGGTGATTCGACCCTGACCAACCTGGCGACCGTCACGGCCAGCAACGCCCCGTCCAGGACGGATGACGCCATCACCACGGCACAGGCCGCACCTCTCCTGACCCTCGACAAATCCGGCCCCGCCAGCGCGCCCTATCCCGCGGCCAGTCTGACGGCCGCTGCCACTAACAGCACCACCCTGTTCGTCAACAGTACCGCGACCTTCGAGATTGGCCAGATCATCCAGGTCGGCGCCACACTGACCCGCATCACCGGGATCGCTGGCAGCACCGTGACCGTGGACACTGCGGTGACCGCTGCCGCCAACACGGATGTCATCGGTGCCGTCACCTATAGCCTGACCTACCGAAACACGGGGAATGCGGAAGCCACCGGAGTCGTCATCACCGACACCTTGCCCGCGGGTCCGCCTGGATTGACCTACTTCGCCTCCTCGCCGAATGCGAGCAGCGCCCCCACCATCGGCGCCTCCGGTGATGTGGAGTGGAATCTCGGCACCCTGGCGGCCGGCGCCAGCGGCGCGGTGCAGGTCACCGCTATGCCGACTGGAGCTGGGACAGTCACCAACCTGGCGACCATCGATAGCGCCCAGACCGCTCCGGTCGAGGACAGCATCCAGACCGCCTTCGGTGGGCTCAGGATCACCAAGCGCACCACCACGCCGATCACCACGGCACCCGGCGAGGCGACCTATGTCATCGAGGTCACCAACAGTCTGGACAGCCCGGTCGCTGGTGTGACACTGACCGATAGCTTGGCCTCGGGCTTTGCCTATGCGAGCACCGGTAGCATCGTGGCACCCGACGCGACCAGGACGAGCGAGGACAATCCAACGGTCGGCACCCAACAACCGACCTGGGGCACCTGGACCCTGCCGGCCAACGGCAGCCTCACGCTCACCTTCACCTCCACCGTCACCGACGCCGTGGGACCCGGCACCTATCAGAACGAGGCCGCTGTCGCCACCACGACACCGGGCGTCGGAATCACGCCCTTCGACCCATTGTCCACGACCGCGGAGGACGTGACCGTCCTTCCGCCAGATACCGGACTGGTAGAGGGCATCATCTATCAGGACAACGACAAGGACGGTCAATTCGATCCCGCGGTGGACACCCCGCTGGGCGGCGTCGCGGTGACTATCATCGCGTCCGACGGCACGGTGTATGTGGCCATCACCGATTCCTCCGGTTTCTATAGCCAGGTCGTGCCCGAGGGCGCCACGGTGATCGATGTCCAGAACGGCACGGTCCCGTCGGACTTGGTCCTGACGACCTCGACCGGGGATGACGGTACCGACCCCGTGACCGTGATGGTTCCCAGTGGTGACACCGCCAGCAAGAACACCGGTTATGTTCCCGCGGATGAGGGCCTGGCGAGCATCATCGGCAACGTTTGGAACGACGCCGACGACAATCAGGTCGTCAATGGATCCGAGGCCGGCATGATCGGCGTCCAGGTGATCCTGCGCGACACCAATGGCGAGGTCGTGGCGACTGAATACACCGACGCGCTCGGCAACTACGCCTTCCCGAACATCCCACCGGGTCACTATCAGGTCGATGTCGTACCCCCGCAGGGCTATCTGGTCACGACCGGGAACGATCCAGCTCCAGTGTCCGTAAGGGAAGGGGAGACCGGTACGGCCAACTTCGGCCTCCTGCAAGGGGTGATCCTCTCCGGAACGGTCTTCAATGACATCGATGGCAACGGGGTGCAGGACGGTGGCGAGCTCGGTCTGAATCCTGGTGGCCTCAACCTGGTCGTGGTGGATGCCTCCGGAACGGTTCTGGCCGTGGCGCCGGTCGCGAATGACGGCACCTGGAGCGCGGAGGTCAATACAGGGAGCGACTACCAGGCCTATTACACCCTCCAAAATCCTACTGTGGGAGCGACCGTCACGCCGCTCGCCCAGTTGCCGGCGGGATGGCTCGTCACCGGCGAGAATATCGACGGGCTGGTGCAGTCACCGGCGAATGGCATCCTGACCGGGATCGACGCCAGCGTCGATCAATCGGGTCTGAACTTCGGTATCGGGCGAATCGCTGACCTGATCGTCCAAAAAAACGGCCCGGTGCTCGTCGATCCCGCGGGGACCATCACCTACACGGTGACGGTGTCCAATGCCGGACCCGCGGCGGCGGATGGCGCGGTCTTCGCCGACGCCAACCCGAGTGACCTGACCGACATGACCTGGACCTGCGGCAATGCTGTGGGCGGGGCGGTGTGTCCGAACGCCAGTGGCGAGGAAGATATCAGCGAGACCATCGCCATCTTCCCGGCCGGTGGCAGCCTGACCTACACCATCACCGGCACGGCGCCCGCAACGGGCACGGTGACCAACACCGCCACGGTCACGGCCCCGGCGGGCGTGAGCGATCCCGACCTGAGCAACAACAGCGACCAGGTTGAAACCGGGTTAGGCGCAACCCCGGCCACGGCCGATCTGTCGGTGCTCAAGTTCGGCCTGGCCCAGGTCGCAGCAGGCGAGACCCTGACCTATCGCATCATCGTCAGCAATGCCGGCTATGCGGCGGCGAACAATGCGGTCTTTACCGATACCGTCCCTGTGGGTGTGACCGATGTCACTTGGACCTGTGAAGCCGTCGGCGGGGCGATCTGCCCAGACGATGTGACCCGCGAGGGCAGCAGCATCGAGGAAATCATCGCCACCTTCCCAGCGGGCGCGAGTCTGATCTACACCGTCACCGGTACGGTGACAGCGAATATCAACGATATCATCGAGAACACCGCCATCATCGACGCGCCGGATGGCGTGACCGATCCGGACCTGAGCAACAACGCGAGCAGCGTCGAGACCATCGTTGTTGGCCCCGATGTTCTGACCAGCAGCGCCGACCTGGCGCTGGTCAAGACCGGCCCGGCGACGGTCGCCGGTGGCGGCGAAGTCACCTACGAGCTGGTCGTCAGCAATGCCGGCGCGGATGCGGCCGATGACGCGCTTGTCAGCGACCTGGTCCCATCCGTGCTAAGCGAGGTGGCCTGGACCTGTGGCAACGCCACCGGCGGGGCCGTCTGTCCGACGTTGAACACCAACCTGGCAGAGGGCGAGCTCAATTCGGGCAAGGGTGACGTCAACCTGATCATCCCGACCTTCCCGGCCGGGTCCAGCGTCACCATCACGGTGACCGGCACGGCCCCGGCGGCGGGGGCCTTCGTCAACAGCGCCCAGGTGATCCCGCCAGACGGCGTGCTTGACCCTGATCCGAGCAACAACCCCGGCGGCCCGGTGATCACCCAGATCGCCACCGTGATCCTTGCTGGGGTGGTATTCAACGACAACGGCGCAGATGGGGGCACGGCCGCAAACGGCCTGCAAGACGGCGGCGAGCCTGGCCTTGATCCCGGCAGCCTCAATGTTGTCGTGCTCGACGGCGATGACAAGGTGTTGGCGGTCGTTGCGGTTGATGACACGGGCGCCTGGAGTGCTCCGGTGCCAGCGGGCAGCGGTTACAGCGTCTATGTGACCACCGCCAGCCCAACACTTGGCGAGACGATCGACTCGCCAGAGGCCCTATTGCCCAGCGGCTGGACGATCACCGGCGAGACCGCCGACGGCAGCACGAGCGACGTCAAGGCCGACGGTATCCTGACCGAGGTCTCAGCCACCACCTCCATTGACACGCTCGACTTTGGCATCCGTGAGCTGGTGTCGGCGCTGACGCTCGCCAAGAGCATCAGCAGCGGCAGCCCGTATGCCGCGGTGGGTGATGTCATCAGCTACAGCTACCTGGTGACCAACAGCGGCAATGTGTTGCTGGATGGGCCG
>RZZN01000146.1 GCA_009929855.1 Gammaproteobacteria bacterium | reverse complement strand
TGACTCGGGTCTTTCATCAGCTCGAGTGCGATGGGCAGCAGCTCCAGCAGCAGGGGGCGGTCGCGCCAGAGCGTGCCGCCGAGCAGCGCGTACAGGGGCCGTCCGTTCTCCACGGGCTCGGCCTCTGGCAGGGACTCGAGCCAGGCGGTGATGAAGCCCAGCAGCCAATTGCGCTGGATCTGGTCGGCGGCGCATGGCGGCAGGAGAGCGGCGACGCGGGGGATGCGAAAGCTCCAGTAGCCGGCATCGGCCCAGGAGGTGATGCGGATCCGGACAGGTGGGTCAGGATCTGGAGTGGGGCAGTCAACCATGTTGAGTGTCCATTCATCCTCGTCACGTGACGGGGATGAGTCTACGCTCGCACGTGTGCGGATGGACGCCTGGTGCGATGCCTCGCCAGAACCCTCGTGTCCGTTCCC
This sequence comes from Gammaproteobacteria bacterium, assembly GCA_009929855.1. Lineage (GTDB taxonomy): Bacteria > Pseudomonadota > Gammaproteobacteria > Chromatiales > Chromatiaceae > Thiocapsa. The sequence goes on along the minus strand of RZZN01000146.1, from coordinate 4,364 downwards.
ACACCGCCGCGGATGCGGCTCGGACCGCTCAGGCGGCACTGGGTCGGTCTTGCGCGGTCGATCAGTCTGCGCTCCTCCGGCAGGCCGCGGAGATTCAAGTGCTCTGACTCTAATGGGATCAAGACAAAGCCATGACTGCCCGTTTTGGCACCCAGGCACGCTGGCCAGGCATGAGGACGCGCTCACCGGGCAGTGGCGTGATCTTGATCGCCTCAATCCGGTAATACCAGAAGAGTCTTTTCAGGATGTTGACATCATGACTGACGGAGCGTCCGAAAGGGCTCACGAGAATCAATCTGCCAGGCCAGCATGGACGATCTCGGCGCATGACAACTGTCTCCATATCGACGGTGATTCAACCGATCCCAACTGAAAGGTCCACCAGCCAGTCGGGTGTGACTGGGTCGCCACTTGGCAATTCCATATAAAAAATCATGCTTTCGAAAAATCTAAGCCCTGAATCCATGTGAAACAACGATCAGAATGTGACGAAAATTGACAGGAAATGACAGTAGATGACGGGGGATGACCGGAGATGACATGTTGAGAGCGAAACCCTGTGCCGTTCAGGAACACCGTTGAGTCAGCGAGACGCTCGGCTCTACGCGCATGCCCTGGACGCTGGCCGCGAGCGGCAGGCGCGGCAGAGCGTCACCAGCGCCTCACGACGATCCTCGATGCGATGGACGCCAGGGTCGACCTGGCGGATATGGAGCCCCATGCGTTGCTGTTCATGAGCCAGCCACTCCTCGAGGCCTTTGGTCCGGCCGGGGGATGGCCCGGTGAGACCACCGCGCCCGGCGCGGATGCGCTATGATTGGCGTACGCTTTTCAAATCATGTCCTGACCCTGATGTCCGATCTCCTCTCCCGCCGTGGTGGTGCGCGTGCCGGTGCCGGTCGCAAGCCAGGCTCTGGGGTCTATGGTGAGTCGACCGTGCCGCTGCGGGTGCCGGTGAGCCGGGTGCCGGCGGTGCGCGCCTGGCTCGATGCGGGGTGTGCCGGGGCGGTGCCCGTGACCCTGCGGCCGATCGTGCGTGCGTTGGAGCCGCGGGCCTGCGCCTTGCCGCTGTTCGGGGCGCGCGTTCCGGCGGGCTTTCCCTCGCCGGCGGATGATGATCTGGAGGGGCCGCTCGATCTCAATGAGCATCTGATCCGGCATCCGGCGGCGACCTTCTTTCTGCGTGTGCAGGGTGATTCGATGACCGGGGCGGGGATCCATGATGGTGATCTGCTGGTGGTGGACCGTGCGCTGGAGCCGCGCTCGGGGTCGATCGTGGTGGCGGCGGTGGATGGCGAGCTGACGCTCAAGCGGCTGAAGCTGGCGGGCGGGCGGGTGTGGTTGGTGCCCGAGAACCCGAGCTATGCGCCGCTGGAGGTGCATGGCGAGATGGGTCTGGTGGTCTGGGGGGTGGTGGCGCATGTGGTCCATTCGTTTGGTTGAGGGGCGCGCGCGCGGCGCGCGCCTGGCCGGGTGGTCGCTTGATCGCCGGTACCGCCGGTCAGGCGTCCGTGCCATTCGCTCAGATGCTCGGGAGACACTGCATGGCTGTTGATGTCATCGTCATCGGCGCTGGCCTGTCTGGGCTGGCCTGCGCGCTGCGGCTGCGCCAGGCGGGGCTGGAGGTGCAGTTGATCGAGGCCGCCGACCGGGCGGGTGGGCGGATCGCCACCGATCGGCGGGAGGGGTTCCTGCTCGATCGTGGCTTCCAGGTGTTGCAGACCTGGTATCCGCGGGCGCGGCGGCTGCTCGACTACGCGGCATTGGACCTGCGCCCCTTCTATCCTGGCGCGCTGGTGCGCATCGACGGGCGGTTTCATCGGGTCAGCGACATTTGGCGACACCCCGGGCGGTTGCCGGAGATGCTCGGCTCGCCCATCGGCACCGTCGCGGACAAGCTGCGTCTGTTGGCGCTGCGCCGCCGCGCGCTGCGTGGCAGCATCGCCGATCTTTATGCGCGTCCGGAGATGACGGCCACCCAGTTGCTCGATCATCTCGGGTTCTCGCCGCGCATCCAGACGCGCTTCTTCAAGCCCTTCTTCGCCGGCGTCTTCTTCGAGCCTGATCTGGCGGTCTCCAGTCGGGCCTTCGAGTTCGTCTTTCGCGCCTTCGCGCTCGGCGACACGGCGCTGCCCGCGGGCGGCATGGCCGAGATCCCGTCCCAGCTCGCCAGTCGTCTGCCGCCCGGGTGCATCCGCTATGGCGCGCGGGTCGAGCGCCTGCTCGCGGACGGGGTGCTGCTCGAGCGTGGCGAGCGTCTGGCGGCGCGGGCGATCGTCGTCGCCACCGACGGGGGCGCGGCGGCCCGTCTGCTCGGTGTCGCCCCACCGCCGCTGCGCGGGACCAGCTGTCTCTATTTCGCCGCGCCCGAGCCGCCCTTCGCTGGACCGGATCTGGTGCTCAATGGCACGGGTCAGGGGCCGATCAACAGTCTGCTCTGCCCGAGCAACCTGTCGGGTGCCTACGCGCCCGCCGGTCAGGCCCTGATCACGGTCAACTGTTTCGGCACCGCCAGCGATCCCGAGGCGCTGGAGTCCGCGGTGCGGGCGCAGCTGCGCGACTGGTATGGCGCGGTGGTCGCGCGCTGGCGGCCTCTGGCGGTCTATCGTCTGCCGGCCGCCCTGCCTGCGCAGGCCCCGCCGGTGACGGCGCCGGCACGACCCGCGCCGCTGCGCGAGGGGCTCTGGGTCTGCGGCGAGTCCACCGCCCCGCCATCCATCCATTGGGCCTTGGCGAGCGGCACCGAGACCGCCGAGGCGCTGATCGAGACACTGGGGATCGCGACACTGGGGGCGGGGCGATCCGCGGATTGAGGTCGAGGCCCGCGCGCGGTGCACGGCGCGCGGGCGAGGGTGCGCGGCTGAGCGGGGAGGGGATGACGCATGTGGTCGAGGGGTGGGGTTGACGGCCGCGCTTGGCGGGGCCGCGGGGGCGCGCGCCGATGGCGGGCGCCGCCGCGGCCTGTGCTGCCCCTGCTGGTGGTGCTCGCGCTCGGCGGCTGTGCCGAGGAGTCCGGGGTCGGCGTCCCGGTGATGCCGCGCTTCGATGACGCGCGCCTGGCCCTGGGGCGCACGGTCTGGATGGGACACTGCCGCGCCTGTCATCTGTTGGGCGTTGGTGGGACCGCGCCGATGAGCGATCCGACCAAATTGGCGGCGCACCTAGCGCGGCCGCGGGCGGTGCTCGAGCAGAGCCTGATCCGAGGCATGACCGGTGAGACTGGGCGCGTGCTCATGCCGCCACGCGCGGGCAATCCGAGCCTGACCGATCTGGAGCTGCACGCGGCCCTGGAGTATCACCTGGCGGCGTTGGGCGCGCTGCATCCAGCGCCGCGGCCGTGACCCGGCGCACCCGCCGCGACGCATGTACGCCCTGGTCGACTGCAACAATTTCTACGTCTCCTGCGAGCGTCTCTTCCAGCCCGCGTGGGAGGGCCGTCCAGTGGTGGTGCTCTCCAACAATGACGCCTGCGTGGTGGCGCGCAGCCCCGAGGCCAAGGCGCTCGGCATCCCCATGGGCGCGCCCTACTTTCAACATGCCGAGACCCTGCGGCGCGCCGGCGCCGTGGTGCTCTCCTCCAACTACGCGCTCTATGGTGATCTGTCGCGCCGGGTGATGCAGATCCTGGGCGGTTTCGCGCCACGCATCGAAGTCTATTCGATCGACGAGTGTTTCCTCGACCTGGCCGGGCTGACCGTGGATCCGCTCGCGCATGGCCACGCGATCACCCGCACCGTGCGACAGTGGACGGGGATCCCGGTGGCGGTGGGCATCGCCCCCACCAAGACCCTGGCCAAGCTGGCCAATCGACTGGCCAAGCGTGGGTTCGGGACGGGCGCGCCGGTGCTCGACTGGTCGACCCTGGACGATCCGCGGGCCGTGCTCGCCACGGTCGCGGTGGAGGACATCTGGGGGATCGGCCGGCGCTGGGGCGCGCAGCTGCGCGAGATCGGGATCGCCGATGCGCGGGCCTTGAGCGAGGCCGATCCCAAACGCCTGCGCGCCGCCTGCGGCGTGGTCATCGAGCGGGTCGCCTGGGAGCTGCGCGGGCGCGTCTGTCTGGGGCTCACGACGCTGGCCCCGCCGCGCCAACAAGTGATGGTGTCACGCCGCTTCGGGCGCGTGGTCACCGAGCAGGCCGAGCTGCGCGCGGCGGTGACCGCGTTCGCCACGCGTGCCGGTGAAAAGCTGCGGGCCCAGGGACTCGTCGCGCCCGCCTTGACCCTATTCGTGCAGAACAGACCGCTGCCCGGGTCCCCAAGCGTCGCGACCGACGCCCGCACCTTCGGCTTTCACACACCCACCCGCGACAGCGCGGTGCTGGTGCGCGCGGCCACCCGCGGCGTCGCGCAACTGTTCCGCCC
>RZZN01000145.1 GCA_009929855.1 Gammaproteobacteria bacterium | reverse complement strand
GTTCCTGATCGAATGGTTTCGGGTCCGGGGACAGCAGCGGACCGACTACATCGCGCGCGGCTCCGGACATCGCTATGCACGGCGCACCTTCGGTCGGCTTGAACCCTGGGAGTGGGCGCTGATCGACACCTATGAGCCGCGCTTCGCCGAGATCCGTCTCCTGCTGCACCAGATCGGGCTTCTGCGGCGTCAGGTGCGACACCTGACCGTGCTCCTGGAGCGACGCGAGAGGACCGATAGCGGGCTGGAACGCGCTGTCCAGGGCTGAACGCGTGGCGTCCGAAACAGGCCTGGACATCAACGCAGACTGAAGCGAATCGGCACCGTAATGGTGAGTCGTGATTCACGGAGGCCGGATGGTGGGGCCGGCACCGGCGTAGCGCGCTTGAGCATGGCCTGGATCTCCTGATCCAGTAGCGCATGACCGGAGCCGGCGACGATCCGATGCGACAGAATGCGCCCATTGCGGTCGATGGTGAACGACACCCTGACCGTTCCCTCCTGACGCAGACGCCGGGCGCGGTCCGGATAGCGCTTGTGTCGATTGAGCCAGGCGACCAGGGTGCCGTGGTAGTTCGCTAGGCCTTGAGTGCCCGTGCCCGAGCCATGGCTGTGTCGGTTTCCGTTTCCGCCCTGGCCCGATTCGCGACCGCTCTTGCCACGACCACGACCCTGCCCCGAACCCTCAGTGCGCTGGTTCACAATCGAACCGGAGTCTTTGGTTGGAGATCCGGCTGACGCCTGAGGCCGAGTTCTCGCTACAGCCGTCGATTGGTTGGTTTTGGCCGGTTGTGTGCGTGGCTTGGGTTTCGTGATCGCTTTGGGTTTTGGCTTGGGCTTGGGCTTGGGCTTGGGCTCAGGCGGAGGTTTGAGCTGGGTGACCTTGGGTTGAGGTGGCTCGATGAGCTTGGCGGCAACCGGTTCGCTCACAGTGGGCGTAGCGACAAGCGGCGCGGCAGCGATGGGAGCGGCAGAGGCTCCGGCTGGCTCGACGGTTTGGGTCGGGGACGGGTTGCCGCCGTCCGCTGCGCCTCCCGGCGCTCCTGCCGCACCGAGCCGAATGATCATGGGGGCTGGTTTTGGTGGACGCGGCTCAGGGTGCACGCCGGCAACCACAGCCAGGTGGACCAGAGCCGCCGCCGCGAGTGCGACCAGCCAGTGACGTCGACGGATCTCCATCAGGGGCTACCGGCCGTGCGTGTGATCAGCTCGACCTGCTCGATACCGGCGGTCTCCAGCAATGCGAATGTTTCGCGTAACCGGCTGGCGGTCAAAGCAGCGTCGGCTTTGAGTGTGATCCCAGCGCTTGACCCACTCGCGGCCGCCTCCGCTTGCCAGGCGACGAGCCGCTCGTGCAGCCTCTCGCGTGAGACGAGCCGATCACCGACCGCCATTCGTCCTTCGGCATCCAGCAAGATGACGCGCTCACTCGTCTCACGACTCGCTTCCTGCTCGGAGACTGGCGGATTCACACGGACCGGTTCCTGCGAACGGATCTGTCCGGTGATCATGAAAAAGATGAGCATCAAAAAGATGACATTGATGAGTGGAATCAGATGATCATCGCGCGGCGGGCGCGGATCTCGGCGAACGAGTTTCATCTCAGACTCAGCTCCCTGATGCCGGCGGCGGTGACGGTATCGATGAGGCCGACCAGCGGCTGGAGACGCACTTCAGCCTCGGCCTCCAGCACCACAGAAACGTCCGGCCGACCTGCTCGATGTTCTTCGAGGGTGTGCTGTAACCGGTTCGGATCCAGCGCGACACCATCGATGAGTAGAGTCCCGTCCGCGTGCAGCCGCACTCGCAGGACGGCGGGCCGATCCGCGTCCTGTTTGCCGGTAGTGACCGTCGCGGTATCCAGCCGCAGCGTCTGCCGGCGATCGAAATGCGAGGCCAGCAGAAAGAACAGCAGCAGGATGAAGACCACGTCGATCAGGGGTGTCAGACTGAGGCCGCGACCGGCACGCGAGCGCGGCAGATCAAGCCGCATGGCCGACCTCGCGCACACCCCTGACGGATGGATGCACCTCCGAGATCAGCACCGGGGCCTTGAGTCCACGGGTGAAGACCTGGGTGACGGCATCCTCCATTTGATGGCCGCAACGTTCGACCCGGCGCTCCAGCCAGGTATGCGCGATCACTACCGGGATGGCGACCGTGAGTCCGACCGCCGTGGTCAGGAGCGCCTGCCAGATGCCGCCGGAGAGGATGGCGGGATCGACCTGACTGCCGGCCGTCTCCAGTCGGCGGAAGGCCTCGATCATGCCCAGCACCGTGCCCAGCAGACCCAGCAGGGGACTCAGGGCGCCGATGATCTCCAGTGCACGCAGATGACTGCGCAGACGTTCAAGGTGAAGGCTGGCCACACGCGTCAGCTCTTCACGCAGCAGCGCCATGTCGACCTGGGATCGTTGCAGACCGACCAGAGCCAGATGTACCAGTTGCGCTACCGGCTGCGTGCGTCTGGCGACTACGGCGATCGCCGCTTTGGCGTCCGACTGCTGCCAGCGTCGCAGCGATTCCTGCACGGGTGCGAGCCGATCGAGCTGTAGGCGATGGAACTGCCAGAGCTTGAGCAGCACGATGGTGAGTGCCGTCACCGACAGCAGGCCAAGCACCAGCAATATGGGTCCGCCGACGCTGAGCACATCCTGCAACTGACGCTGCATGGTGTCCCAGATATCTGGGGGCAGCGGCGTCTCCGGGGCGAGTGTGGAGACGGGCATGGTCGTCTCGTTCGGGGGCGCCGCGCCACCCTGCACCAGATCCGCCGGCGGAGAGTTCGGGGTCTGGGCTTGGGCAGGTGTCGCGGGCGCGGCGTTCGTTGTGATCTCGGTCATGGAAGACTGATGTCCGATCGTGGATTAGAAGACGTAGCGTGCGCCGAGATAGGCGTAGGGACCGGGATCCGAGCCCAGGCCGGGGTCGACGTCTTCGTCGAACAGGTTGTCGATGCCGCCATAGAGCTCGACGCCCGTCAGGCCGGCCGGGGTATAGCTCGCCTTGAGATGGACCAGGGTGTAGCCGGCGGCGGTCTCGATGCCGGTCCGTCCCGAGTAGTCCTGCTCCCCGGTATAGCGGACGATGGCCTGGAGCAACCAGTTCGCACTGGGGGCATAGTCCAGGGTCAGGGTGGCCAGCGTCTCCGGGGTGTTGAGCAATGGATCTCCGGTGATACGGTTCTCGGTACTGAGCTGAGTGAAGGCGGCGCGGGCGCGCAGATCCGGGGTCAGACTGATCGACCCCTCGGCCTCGATGCCCTGGAGGCGGGCCTCGCTGATGTTGCGGAAGGTGTTGTAGCTCAGGAGGCCGCTCCCTTCGCGCACCATCTCGATGCGATCCGTGACATCGGTATGGAAGAGCGTGAGGCCATAGTCCCAGGTCTTGGCGGCGCCGGCGAGTCCGATCTCGAAGGTATCGCTCGACTCGGGATTCAGGCTGTGGGCACTGGTCTTGCCCTGGTCCGGGCTGATGACCTCGGCGCCGAGCATGGCGACGCCCTGGGGATTGACCTGATCGACATAGAGACTGCGGTCGTCCGGTGATTTGTAGCCCTGGGCGAAGTTGGCGCGCAGCCGTGCGAGCGGGGCCAGGGTCCAGACGCCGCCGGCCTGGAAGGACAGGTGCGAGCCGCCGACCGAGTCGTCGTCGTAGCGAGCGCCATAGACGGCGTTCAGATTCGGCCTGAGCTGCCATTCGTGCTGCAGAAAGGCCGAATCGAAGGTGCGCGCATCGGCTGTGTAAGCCGTCGATTCGACGTCGTTCTCGCGATGCTCCAGACCGCCGACCAGGGTATGGCCCTCAGCCGGTCGCCAGGTACCTGTCAGCTCATTGACCCATTGGGTCAGTGTCGATTGGTTGACCGCGCTCGCTGAGTCGTTCCGGGTCGCATAGCCGAGGTCGGCATAGTGGATGGCATAGGCCACACGGTCCTTGTCGTAACGGCTGTACTGGAGCCGATAGCGCAGGTCGAGCCTGTCGAGTACCGACCAGTCGAGCGTCAGGGCGGTGTCCAGGCGCTCGTTGTCGTCATGCTGGCGTGCCGGGATGTCGGCGGCCTGGAGGGTCTTGCCCGAGGCCATGAAATTCGTCGCGTAGCGGCTGCTGATGTAGGTTCCCTCACGCTCTTCGCGCATCGCGTTGAGATCGAACCTGAGCTTGAAGTCGGGTGTCGCCAGCCATTCGAGCGCCCCACCGACCGTATCCACCTCGGCCCGATCGCGATAGTCCACGTCCACTTCGTAGCTGTCCGCGAGTCCGTTTCTGACCTGTGGGTTGGAATGCCTGGATGGGGCGACCTGAGTCCCGGATTGCGGGACGGTCACGCGCGCGGTTTCGCGCTCCGAGTAGGGATCACGGCTCAGGCGGCTGGCGTAGAGACTGAAGCGGAGCGCTTCGCTGCCGCCGCGCAGATCCGCCGCGAACTGGGTGCGCTCGCCGGCGCCCCGGTCGTTGGCGCCGTACTGGAGATCAACGCGGCCTTCCAGTCCGGTCGTCGGCGGCCTGGTGATGATGTTGACCACGCCGCCGAGCGCATCGGCCCCATAGAGCAGGCTGGCCGGGCCGCGCACGATCTCGATGCGGTCGATCATGGCGGCGGGGATACGCTCCAGCTCGAAGCTGTTGCTGAACTCGCCCTCGACGCGACGGCCATCGATGAGATACAGGGTGTCCGATCCGCCGAGACCGCGGAGCTGCAGATTGGCGCCGGACGGGCTGACATAGACGCCCGGCGCCAGATCCAGGATGTTGCGCAGGGTGGTCGCGCCGGAGGCTTGGATGTCGGCGGAATC
>RZZN01000066.1 GCA_009929855.1 Gammaproteobacteria bacterium | reverse complement strand
CTCCAGCATCTTGGGGTGCCCATAGATGGGAACGTCCGGGGTATCCGCGACCATCGCCTGATTGCCGAGCCAATGGTCACCATGCACATGGGTGTTGAGCACCGCGAGCAGCGGCTTGTCGGTCTGCTTACGAATCTGGCGGAGCAACATCTCGCCGATTCTCAGGCTCGAGCCCGTGTCGATCACGATCACACCTGCATCGGTCAGGATGAAGGATGAGTTGGCCATGAAGCCCTGATTCTCGGGCGTGGGATGATTGACATCACCATAGAGTGTGAAGACGCCGGGGGCGACCTCGTGGGCGACGGCATCGGGCACCACCGGCCCCGGCTCGGTGCTCATCGCGGGGGTGACGGCGCCGATACAGAGTGCCAGGGACAGACAGAGGTTGGCGATCCAGCGCTGCCCGCGGGCGGTCGGCAGCACGCCGAGGAGGTGAGGATTGGACATGAGATGACTCCAGCTCGTTCTTGTCGTTCGGGCGGTCATTGCTGGACATCCACTGACGCTCAGGGTGCCCCAGCCGCGCCCACCAGGGCATCGCGCATCTGCATGAAGGCGATGAGAAATTCAAACATCACCCGCCACCCCAGCTCCATCGAGACGAACATCAGGAGCATGACCAGGAGGATCAGCAGCCGCCAACGCAGCGGGATCAGTGAATCGAAGACACGGATCCCGGCTTGGAAGGCTTGATCGAGCGGCTCGAAGCGACGCAGCAGCAAGACCATGGCGAGCCAGGCCACCACTGGCATGACGAGCGCCCCGAGATAATAGAAGACCAGCAGCACCGGGATGCTGATCAGTGTGTCGAAGGTCAGCACATCGATCATGGGCGTGGTCGGATCGCTCGACTGCTCACTCGGCTGGGGTTGCTCGGGATGCGCGTGCACTCGGCCCAGCCTTGGCGATTGGCGCGCGCGCCGCAATATGATACCGCATGACCCGACCACGGCCGATACGTAAGGGCTGCTCGCGGGTTTCGCCATCCTGAAACACGCCTGACATGCCCGGATGATTGCTCATCGGACCGCATCGTCAGGCCGACGACGACAGCAAACGAGGAGATGGACTGGATGACACGCGCGCTCTGGATGACATTGACACTCATGGCCGCCACGACCCCACTGCATGGCGCGGATCCAAGCGAAAGCCTCTTCGATCTCGAGGATCTCAGGGTCAAGTTGACCGAGAGCCTGTCTCATCTCGAGATCAAGCACGAGGGTCGATCGGTGTTGCTCATGCGACATCAGGACCCTGACCACGGCATCGTCGCACCCTATGATCTGACCGCCCGCGACTGTCCGCCATTCTGTATCCAACCCATGCAATTGGCCCCGGGCGTGGAAACGATCGGCGAGCTGGAGCTGATCCAATACCTGCAGCGCGCGCAACAGGGCGAGCCGGTGCTGATCATCGACTCGCGCACGGGCGCCGATATCGAACGCGGGATGATCCCGGGCGCCGTCAACATCCCTTACACCAAGCTCGACCCGGCACATGCCGATCCCGCGGCGGTCGCCGAGCTCTTGGAGTTGGAGCTGGGCGCCATGCGGGATGAGAGCCTGTGGAATTTCAGCCATGCCAAGACCCTTGTCTTCTACTGCAATGGGCCCTGGTGTGGCCAATCACCGACCAACATTCGCGCGCTGCTAGCACTTGGCTATCCACCGGATCGCATCAAATGGTATCGTGGCGGCATGCAGGTCTGGGAGCAGTTTGGTCTGACGACGGTGAGGCCGGCCGGGGATGAGGACTGATTGATTCTGGGGCACAGCCCACAACAGCCGCTCAGGCCTCACCGCACAGGCGCACGCGGCACGGCGGTCCACTGAAGCCTCGGGCTGTTCCGACATTTGTTGAGCAATAAGCTGCTGCAGGGCATCAGCCTAGGCCAATCCCGGCATGTGCGTGAGGCAGACAGGGAGTGCGTGCCATGAGTGAACAGCCCGCGGCCTTCGCTGGGCTCCCAGACTGGGTGAAGCAACTGCCTGACCGCACGCGCTTCATCCTGGCTCTGACCATCGGCAGTCTGCTGATCGGGGCGATCAGCGCCTATGTCTTCATCAGTTTTCGCAACCAGATCCAGCGCGACGTCGAGCTGACCCTGACCGTCATCGCGGAGCAGAAGCGCGAGCAGATCGAGCACAGGATCCAGAGGCATCGGATCGATGCCGAATCCTATTTCACGGGCACCGCGCAGATTCCGATGCTGCTCGACCGCTATTTTCAGAGCGGTCATCTGGATTCCGAGGCACTGAGGCTCATGCAAGACCGCATGACCGAGGTCGCCGAGGCCATGGGGGTGAGCGGCATGGCCGTTCTCGACACCAGGGGTCATCCGATCATGGTGGTCGGTACCGTCCAGCCGCGGCGAGACGCCGCACTCTCCGAAGAGGTCGCGCGGCGGCGCCTGATCAAGCTCTTGGATCTCTCGTTCAACCTCGATGGGACCCCGGAGCTGGGCCAGTTGTCGCCGATCAGCGTGCGGGGAGCGGAGCCCATCGGTGTCGTGCAGCTCGCCTGGAACGCCGAGCAGACGCTCTTTCCGTTGGTCAAGGATTGGCCGATTCCCACACAAACCGCTGATACCTTTCTGGTTCGGATCGAGGGCGATGTGTTGCGGTTTCTGTCGCCCTTGCGCGACGCTCCTGGGTCCGAGCTGCGGCGCACACTCCCCTTGCCGACTGAGCCCCCGCTCTCGGAGAGGCTCGCCCAACGGCAGCGAGGTCTGCTGCGCGACGCCGTCGACGCTCGCGAGATCGCGGTGCTGGCCTATGCGACCCCGGTCGATGGGACGCCCTGGCTCATGGTGGCCCAGATCGACCAACGCGAGGCCTATGCCCGAGTCTGGCAGACGGCGTGGATCACCGCGCTCGTCGGGGCAGCGGCCCTACTGATCATCCATGGATCAGGTTATCTGCTGTGGCGTCAGACTGCCGCGCGGCGGATGGGTGAGCAGCGCCTTGCTGGACTGATCGAACAGGGGTTGACCGGCTATGCCGAGGTCGACCTCGACACCCGGCTCACTCGTGTCAACGACCGCTATTGCGCGATCGTGGGACGAGCGCGCACCGACTTGATCGGCCATCGCTTGAGCGAATTCACTCCGCCCGAGGATTGGGCGCTCAACCAAGCCATTTTTGAGCGCTTGCGCCAAGGTGAGATCCAGTCCGAGTTGTTCGAGAAACGCTATCAGCGGCGCGATGGCGGCTTGACATACGCTCAAGTCGCGATCGCATTGCTGCGCGACGGCGCAGGGCGCCCGCGTGGCTATCTTGCACTGGTGGCTGATCTGACTCAGCGCGTCGAGGCCGAGATCGCACTCAATGAACAGAGTGATACGCTTCGTCGTCTCAACGATGAACAACGTGCGATCCACGATGCCGCCACAGTCGGTATCGCGCTCGCTCGAGACCGCGTGATCCAGCGCTGCAACCGCACCATGGAGCGGATTTTCAGCTATCGTCCGGGCGAGCTGATCGACCAGAACACCCGCGTACTCTATGCCGACGAGGCGATCCATCAGGCCTTCGGTCAACGCTTGATGTCCGGACTCCGCGAGCAGGGCTTTTATCGCGAAGAGATCGAGATGATTCGCAAGGACGGCAGCCCGGTCTGGATCCGCGTCTCGACCGTGCCGATCGATCGCTCGGACCCGACCAAAGGACTCGCCGGAACCTTCGAAGACATCACCGCAGAGCGCGCCGCGCTCGCGCGTGTTCAGGCGCTCAATGCGGAACTCGAGCGCAAGGTGGTCGAACGGACCGCCGAGGTCGCAGCCGCCAACGCCGCCTTACAATCCGCGAACGCCGAGTTGAGTCTGCTCGCGACGACGGATAGCCTGACCGGCACCTGGAACCGGCGACACTTCGAGCAGACCGCCACGGCTGAAATCGCGCGGGCCCGGCGATACCAGCAACCCCTGACCTTGCTGCTCTTCGATATCGATCACTTCAAGGCCATCAACGACCGCCATGGGCATGCAGCGGGTGATCAGGTGTTGGTCGAGCTCACGCGACGGGTGCGGGGCAATTTGCGTATTTCTGATCTCCTGGCACGCTGGGGAGGCGAGGAATTCATGGTCTTGCTGCCACACAGCGATGTCGCGGGGGCCGGGCCGCTCGCCGAGCGGCTGCGTGCGCGAGTGGCAACCCCGCTCTTTCCAGAGATTGGCCGAGTCACGATCAGCATCGGGGTCGCGCAATACCGTTCTTCCGAGACGCTCAACGCTTGGATCAAACGGGCAGATGCCGCGCTTTATGCCGCCAAAGCAGCGGGGCGTGACCGGGTGTGTGTCGCTTCCTAGACGCCAGCGGCGGCATCCCAGACACCTTCAGCCTGTTTTCTCGACAGCCTCTCGATGACCCCGGCAAGCCGGTTGCGGTGCAGATCGGAGCGTCCCGACGCCGCCGGCTCACAAAGGAGTCGGGGCCTCCAGGCCCCGAGTGAGGAACTGCGCGCGCCATCGGGCCAGATCGACTCGCCCGCGAAGACGTTGCATCAGGATCCGCGGCCAGCATCCAGTGAGGGCGACCCGCTCGCGCTGAAGAGCGACTCGGGCGGATCATCGTGCCCGCATGGTCTATAGTCGATGAGTAGAAGGCATGGATTCTTTCAGCACTTCCCGCGGCACCCAGAGGTGCTCTGCTTTCAGGCATCCAAGTGCCGTCGGGGAGGCCGCAACGACCAAGGGGGATCCACTCATGCGTTGGCTGACGACTGCCGCTGGTCAGGCATTGAGCCTCACCAGGGACCAACAGGCACTGATCGCCATCGCGACGCTCGGGGAGCTGGCCCGATCTGGCCGCCTTTCCCCTCGCGATCTCGCATTGGATGTCGCTGACCTCACCGGCTTGCTCGTCCGCTTGGCCGATCAAGGATCAAACGTGCGCGACCCGCTCCTGACCCGACTCCAGACGCTCGGGGTCTCACTCGTCCAGCCCATCATTGACCAGTCCGCGCTCATCACAGACGTTGGGCGCCTCGCGGGGCAGTTACGCGAACGCTTGGACGAGCTCCGGGTCCTGGACTGCACATGGGCGCGGATCGATTCCAGGAACTGCGATGCATCGGCTTTGCATTGGCGCGGTCTCGATCAGTCGCAAAGCTCAGGCCTTGTCGGCAACACCCAGTTGCGCTTCGTTCTCAGCGGCAAGCTGGACCGGTCGCTGATGTTCGAGCCGCGGGTAGCGACCCTGGCGGACTTGCCAGCGTCCCTAACCGACGCGGCACAGTTGTGCCTGACCGGCAGCCTAGCGGGAGATGCCTCGCTGGGTTTCCCCATCCGCCTCGGCCGCGCCGATCTGAATGCCCAGGCCGAGACCCAGCTGCGGCTCCATTGGCTGGTGGACCGTGGAAACGACACCTTGGTCGCCACGACCGCGGCAGCCGGCCTAGGCGAGATCGCCCAAACCAATCCTTTCGATCTCGGTGACCTGAGCCAAGCCTTCGATCGCGGTCGCCTGCGCGCCCTGAGCATGGACGCCGGGGGTCGCTTTGGGATCGGCGGCTCTCTCTCGATCGGCGTGACCCCGACCCTGTTCGGTCAGAACCCAGCGGCTTCCAGCATCCCGGCATCACTCGGTGTGGAGCTCGGCTTTCACACCAGCCGTGAGGGCCGTTACCGCTTGTCGGTGTACCCCTTTCGGTGCCCCACCACCGATCGGCCAGGGATCCGGTTGGACATCCACCGCACCGAGGGCCGCTCGGAGCACACCAGCGCCATGGTTGGGTTGACCCTGGACCTGTCACACGCGCTGGAGGGTCTGCGCGGCGACCTGATCCGGTACGGCAAGACGGCTTCTGGCCTGTTGGATGACCTCGAGGTCTTCATTCCACCCTCGGCAGCCGTCCGCGCCGAGCTGGGGCATCAGATCGAGAATCGGGTCCAATCACCCGAGCTACGCGCCGTCCTGGAGGATGTGCTCGGCGCATCGGCGGAGGTACCCGCTACCGTGCGGCTGCGCCAACGGCTGGAAGCAGAACTGGATGCCAGGGCAGACCTCTGGAGCGGGCAGGTAGAGCGCATCGCCACCGACGCGGCAAGGAAGGTCCTGGAGTCCTTGCAACTGGGCGATGCCAGCACGAACCGCTTGAGCGCGATTCTCACCGAAGTGTTACACATGGCGGTGAGCAGCCTGCGGGCACGGCTCCAGGGCGAGGTGAAGCGACAACTGGCCGAGAGCGTATCCGCGGAACGCTTGCAGCAGCACCTCGCAGCGGCAGAGGCCAGTCTTGGCTCCGGTTTCAACCGGCTCGATGGCGTCGGATCGCGCGTCCAGGCTCAGTTGAGTCGCTTCCAGGTCACGCTCTCCAGACTGGTCAAGGCCTTGCAGCAGTCCAGCGAGATCAAGCTGAAGGCCCGATGGCGCAGCGAGGAAGAGCGCGCCAGGGGGTTGAGTCTGGACCAATCACTCTGGTTCATGCCGGACCATACGGAGGCAGCGCAGCTCTACCGAAGCGTCCTGACCGGCTCGTTGGACGACGCCTTCCGCCGGGTCGCCTCCAAAGGCAATGATTCCGATGGGCCGGTCAAGCTGCTCTCAGGCACACTTCAGGAGGTCGCGAGTCTGAAACGGAAATCCGGGTTCGAGCTGACCCTCCTGGACTTTCAGCTCGGCAGCTCGAGCATCCTGGACAGCGACCTGGTCATCGAGACCGACACATCCGGGAATATCCGCGTTTGCACCAAGGCAACGAGCCGCTGGCGGTGCTGGCGACCCCGCAATAGCATCGAGGTCGAGACGATCAACGTCTTCGAGCTGGCGACCCTGCGTCACACACGCCACATGAGTCTGTCCGCCAGCCTCAGCCAGGTGGACGCAAACCTGACGCGTGCCGAGGTACGTGAGTTCTTCAAGGGATTGATGGCCCCTGGCATCGCCCTGGTCACCGACACCCAAGAAAGTGATCTCATGCAGCGCCTACCCGCCGATGAGGACTTGGGACGCGGAGAGCTTCGCGCCTGGCTGGAGCTGTCCGAGCCACAGATCATGGCCCTGCTGCGCATCAGAGATCCAGGTCTCGGTCTGGAAGGCAACAGACTTTTCTTCTCGGACGAGCGGCACATCATCGACACCGCCATCGATGCGATGCTGGCGGGCATGCGGGCCACGGGGTCCAAGACCGACCTCGCCAACCTCGCCCATGCCCTGCGCGCTCCCGTGGTTGGCGATGACCTTGGCCAGGCGCTCAAGTCATTGCGGTCGAGCAATCTGAGAGCACGCCACGGCGTCGACGAGACAGCCGATGGCGCCTGGGTGGACAAGGCGCACTACGACCGCCTCGAGCGCATCATCCAGCGCGCGGAGGGCATGCTGAAATTGATCGAGGCCATGCGCCGCCTGTATTTCTCGACCCCTGGTCCTGGTTGGTCCAGCACAGATTACCAGGCCCTGCAAGCGGACATCGACGACATCGTGCGTCTATGGGTGAAAGGCGAGCCGGCGGACCGGGGTCTCTCTCGACTCATTCGCGGCGCCAACGACATCGGCCCCTATCTGCTGGGCTATTTCAAGACACTCGCCGAGCTCTGCCGACCACGGGACAACAACCATCTGCGTGCCCAGGTGCAAGCGAGTCTCATCTTTCCCGATCCTGAGGGACCTGAAGAGATCCGGCTGTTGCGGGAGGCGGAACCCGCTCCATTGCCCACGCTCGTATCCGACGCCTCGAGCCCGCGTGTGACCGAGCCATCCGGGCGGGGCCCAATGACGCCACCACCGACAGATGCGAGCACCCTGCCCACCCCACCCGGGCTCGCTCCTTCCCTCTGGAGGACTGATTCAATGTCTGCGCTCATCTTTCCGCTGGAGAATCGGATCAGCACTTACCATCAGCGTGGCGCACGCTTCGGGACGAGTCGCCCGAACGGTCGACTGCATGCTGGCTGCGATCTCATCGCGAAGCCGAACACGCGCATCCTGGCCATGGCCGATGGACAGGTGGTCCGCGGACCCTATCTCTTCTACTCCGGCACCTATGCATTAGAGGTGGAGCACGAATACGAGAACGGCAAGACCATCCTGGTCCGTTACGGCGAGATCAGTCAGCACGTCCCGCAAGGCATCTCCGCCGGAAAAAAGGTGGCCTGTGGGCAAGTCATCGCAAAGATCGGCCAGCTGAATTCGGGAAGCTCCATGTTGCACTTGGAGATGTACAGCAATGGGCAGGATCACTCGAAGCTGACGGTCGCCGGGACCAAGTACAAGCGCCGCGCCGACCTCCTCGACCCGACTGAGACACTCGACAAGGCACCGACCCAAACCGAGCAGACGCAGAGGACGGGCAGCGAGGATCCAAGCCCGGACCGCGGCGGTGGCCGAGGGATCAAGAACGAGCCCACACCGAAACACTACACGGGCATCGTGAACAATCGGGTCATCAACCAACTGAACGTGCGACAATCCGCCATCATTGACCGGAGTGTGGAGCCCGTGGCACGGCTTCGGCCCAGCGAGCGGGTCGAGGTTCTGAGAGCCGTGATCGGCAGCCCCTATCCCTACGGACAGGGCAACCTCTGGTACGAGGTGAGGCTGATGAACAGGGGTGCACCCATCCCCCAGTCCGGCTTCGTCGTGGCCTATTTCATCGATACCGACTATCCCATTGCCGGCGCTTGCGGTTTGGAAGGCTTGGGGGCGCCCGGGTACGTCAGCCGCTTGCAGGACGGACTCAACATCCGCGAGCAACCGAGCATCGACGCACCAGTCAAGGCGACTCTGGACATCGGGACCAAGGTCGAGGTGCTCGCTCAGGTCAGTGGCGGCAGGTACGGCTCCAACCGCACGGATTGGTTGCACGTCCGATATGACAAGGGGACCGTCGAGGAGGAGGGCTACGCGGCAGCCTTCTACATCGACATCGGGACAAGTGGCGGCACGCACGACCCCACCGAAGCCCAGAAGGACGATCTCAACCGCTGGGAAAGGGTCTTGTTGGAGACCGAATGGGGCGGATGCTCAACTCGAACGGCCAACGCGGAGCTTCCAGGAATGAGCCTGTCTGGGGCGGAGGCCTCGCGGCGCATCGCCGACAAGGATGTAGAGGCCGTCAAGCAGATGGCGGGCATCTTTCATGACGCGGCGGCCAGATTCGGCGTACCCGCGGCAGTGCTCGCCGGAATCGCCAGCCGGGAGTCTCACGTCGGCAAGGTGCTGGTGGACGGCTGGGGAGACCGCCACCATGGGTTCGGGGTGATGCAGGTCGACGTGCGCTCCCACGGCATCCGCGGCCGCGACCCCCGCGGCTTGGAGCACGTGGAGCAGGCCGCTGGGATCTTCGACCGCTTCTTGCAGCAGATGTTGACCTTGTCCCAGTACCGCGGGTGGGAAGACCGCGACCTACTCTTGGGCGCCACCGCGGCCTACAACTTCGGCATCGCCAACGTGCGCAACAAGGAGCGCATCGACATCGGAACCACTCACGACGACTACGGCTCCGATACCCTCGCCCGGGCCAAGTATTTCTACAAGCACAAGGACCTGCACGAGCTGCGCGACTGAAACAGGCCCCTCGGCAAACGCGCCGCGCCTGTCCGGTGCATGGATGCACCGCTCACGATCATCCTAAATCCGGCGATTGACTCACGCAAAGACGCCAAGAACGCAAAGAAAACAGAATCTCGAGTCAGTGAAGGGACTCACCGGTCAGGTGAACGGCATGGCACTGCTCACTGATTGAAAAATCGTTGCGTCTTTGCGCCTTTGCGTGAAAAGGTGCTTTTTTTTTGGGAATCATCGGTTGCAATCGGCGCCCGAACTGGGAGGGATCAACCCACCTCGTCCCGCTGGGTCGGCTCCGTGGAAAAAATCTGGGACGCATGCTCACGCGGCAATCCGAGCACCCCGAGGATACGTGTCTGCATCCCCGCCTCAATCGGCTCCTTTTGCTCGAGCCAGCGGCGCACGCGCGCCGGATCGGCATCGATCGCGGCCGCGAACTGCTCGTGCCCACCTTCGTAGTCTTCGACCATGATCGCGAAGTCCGGCCGCACCGCCCACTGAGCCCCAGTGAGCGGACGCTTTTCGGCGAACAGCAGGTCGGGGCTCACCCCGCGACCCAGCGCCTCCACCAGCGCATCACAGCTGGGCTTCGCGAGCTGCCCACGCTTCACCTTGTCCGCCGACCAGAGCGGCTCGACGGGACGCTCGTCCATGGCGATCCAGTCCATCACCCTGGGTACATCGACATCGAGCAATTCGGCCAGCTCGTCTGCCTGCACTCCGCGCTCCTCCATGGCCTGAGCCAGTCCGGGGGCGAAACGGAATTCGGTCCAGTCCGGACCTTCGACACTGAACACCGACTTCGCACCCCCAGACAAGGGTCCGATCGCCCGCTCGATGCGCTCACGCAGCTCGGCGGGAACCGGCTCCAACAGCTCCGCATAGTCGTAGAGCTGACGCGGCGCGATGCCCAGCTCGGCGGCCAGCCGGCCGAGGGTGCGCAGATCCCGGTGGGCTCGCACGGCTGCGCGCAGCCCGGTGGCCCACAGGAGGCTCCTGGGCTTGGACGGGTCCGGCGGAGGGCGGTTGGTGAAGAGTGTATCCAGATCCTCGACGCTGACACCGAGATAAACGCCCAGTGCCTGTTGGGTTCCCGGGGCCACCGGCTCGCGGCCCTGCATCCACCGCTCCACACGACTCTTGTCCAGGTCCAGCTGGCTGGCCAGCTGATCGACGCCACCCCGTCTCTTCACGAGCTCGCCGAGCTTGGGCATCACCACCCAGCGAAAATCGGCGGGAGGGCGCTCGCCGCGGAACAGGATCTGCTGATCGCACCCCAGCACCTCGGCGAGTGCGGGCTGGGTGGCGGGCGGGACCTGCCCGACGAAGGGCGGCTGCTGCCCATCCAGGATCTCCTGCTCCATCCAGGAGCGGACCCAGGTGGCCTCGGTGTCGATCTTCTCCGCCAGCTCGGCGACGGTGCCGATACCGGCGTTTCGCATGCACTCACGCAGCTTTGCCGCCCAGCGATACTCGGAATCCAACGGCCGATCTGGGCTGAAGAGTATTGTACCGTCCACGCCTAGGGCCTCGACGATGCGCGCGCGAACCGGTTTGGGCACCGGCTCCTGAAGCTCCATATAGGCGCGGACCCGTTGCTGGGTGGAGCCGATTGCATTGGCCAGGGTGGCCGTATCCGAGATCCGGTTTCCGCCCTTCTTCAGTGCCCGGCGCAATCCGACGGCCCAGAAGTCCGCGTCCGGCTTCTCCGGCGAGAACAGCCTTTCCACCGAAGCCTTGAGCTTGTCCGCAATCAGGTACTGCATGGGCTCGGGGACCTGCAGCTTGAGATCGACCCAGGCACGAACCGTCTCCACGTCCTGATTCACCAAATGCGCCAGCTGCGGGATGTCGATTCCGGCGGGATTGGTCTCCAGCGCGGCTCGCAGCCCGGTCGCCCACTGCAAGGTGCTTTGGTCTACATCTCGCGGGTTGGTGTCGCTGAAGATCTCGACCGCTTCGCGGTTGAGCCAGGTGAGGATACGATCCTGCATCTCCGGGGTGACCTTGTCCTGTCCGCCCATCCAGCGCTCCACTTGAACCGGCGTGACGCCGACCTGAGCGGCGCAGTCCGCGATGGTCTTGCCCGCGCTTCGCAAGGCCCCACGCAAACCGGTCGCCCAAAGGTTCTCCCGGCGCTGAGCTTTGATCCAGCGCTCGCCCTTGCTCTCCACCATCGCCAGAGTTTGCCAGGACAGCAGCCCCGCAAAGAGCGAGAAGAGCGCCAGAATCGGCAGATTGGCATCCGCAGAGATGGTGCTGGGAGTCGCCCCACCCAGCGCGATCTGACCCGCCCGATAGAGAAAGTAGACGGCCAAGGCCACCACGACCCCGAACAACGGACGGAAGATATACCAGCTCCAGGGGCGTAAGTATCGCTGAGACTCAGCCTGGCTCAAGAGCTGGGAAAGCAGGTAGCGAATGAGATAGATGAGACTGCCGATCGCACCCATGACCAGCACCACCAGCATGTCCAGGCCCTCACCGCTCATCGTGGCCATATCCAGGGCGAGGAAACCCGCGCCCAGGATGCGGTTGACGATCAGATCCAGAGTACGGGAGAAGCACGGCTCCGACTCGGACCCGTCCGCCGAGCATTTCGAAACCTCGAACTGAAGGAAGGCGAATGGCGTCAGAAGACTCTGGTATCGATCCAACGCTCTGAATTCTCTGATGACCGTCTCAGCCTTGCTGCTGGCGAGCGGATCCTTCTCCCCGATCGCCTGAGCGATGACGACAAGATCGGTATGATCTGCCAAGACGGTGCTGAGGCGCTGGAGTGTCGTGCGCAGATCCGCAACCGCCTGCTCGTACTGGGCGCGTGCCTCGATCCGTGCCTCACGCTGGCTTTGGGCGCCATCCTGTTGGGTCGTCGTCACATCGATGCTGGGGTAGACCTCCGCCAGCTGTCGCGCGGCCAGGCTCATCTTGGTCAACGCCCGAGTCATGGTGCTCATGTCCCGCGGGTCGACGTCCTTCTTTATGGACACGTATCGCGTCAGCTCGCCGAGTGACGAACGCAGCTCATCCAGCGCCCCTTGCACGTCCACCGGGCGCTCATCCACTCCACCGGTCACCCTCACAAGCCCACAAGATTCGGGCGACCTGTTGCATTCCTCCACGAAGACGTTGAGCAGGCTGCGAGTACCCTCGCCGACATCACCGTCGGCCCTGAGTCCATTCGCCTCTTGAAACTGTTTGACCAGATCATCCAGCGTCTCGTCGAATCCTTCCCGCGCGGATTCGTTGCCGGACATCGCCTCTTGGAAGGCTGGGTCATTCGTCTTGATCCCGTAGGCCCCGAGGATCCGGCGCAGTTGCTGCACTTGCTCACCGCGGCTTCCCTGGGCTAGGGAGAGGCGCTCGGTGACCTTGACCAAGACTGTGTGCGGCTGCGCGCCAACGCCCTTCGCGCCAGCCTCGGCCGCCGGGGATGCTCGGTCCAAGAGCGACGCGAAAGTGGCGTCATCAAGCCCCCGCAACCCATTGAGGCTCAACCAAATCCCCTCGACGAGAGCGCGTATGGACAGCATCTCGTCTTCGTGGTCCTTGGCGAGCTTCCGTAAGACCTTGAGTGTCTCGATGAGCCTTGTCTTTTCGGCCTCCATTGCCGCGTCGGTCGGCGTTGTCTCTGGACCCGCCTCGACCGGCTTCCGCTCATCCGGTGGGGGCAAGAGAGTGAGATTCGCCAATGCCTTCTCGATCTCGTCAAGACCGTCACTCACCGCACGGGTGGGAGTGCAAGCGCTGTCGTCCGATTCACAGACGATCAAACCGTCGACCTCCTTGCGCAGATCGACGACCGCGAGCGCGACCTGGTTTGCCAGATCCCTGAGCTCCTCGGCCTTAGCGATCCTGTCCGCTTCACTGCTGCGTCGGACAAACCCCAAGGTGCCACCACCAGGCCTCGCGCCGAATTCACCCATGGAGTCAACAGCCAGACGCAACGGGGCGAGTTGGGCCGCGATCCGCTCATAGACCGCCTCGTCGTCACCTCGAGTAGGCGCGGCACCCTCACCGTCTGCTTCTGCCACTTGGCGCAGCGCTTGAAGGATCTGGCGCCTGCGGTAATCCACCGAGACTCCCCCCGGCTGTGTCGGACTTTCGATGATCTGTCCAACCATCCTCTGGAAGGCGTCGATCTCCATCAGCGTCATGGCCAGACAGAACAGGTAGACGAACAGCAGGATGAGGTAGATCCACCGGCCAATGGGACAGCAGAGTCTCGGCCTCCACCGCCACCAGATCCGCTTGTCGGCGGCCTCGCGCTTGCCTTTGGTCCACGCATCCAAGCGCGTGCCGGCAGCTTGCTGGGCACGCTCCCGAGAAGGCGGCTCCGCGGTCCGTGAAGCGTCATGAGACATGGCCAATCACTCGTTATCGACATCCAGGTCCAAAGGTCACCAAGCGACTCGCGGCCCATCCAGACCACCGATAGGCTCTACAATGAACGATAGACCATGACCCGCAGGCTGCAAGCTTCGAGCTCGGTGTGGCGGCCGGTCGCCGCCAATTCCGCGGCCAACAGAAACAGTGCCGCGACGGCCAAACCGGACCCTCGACGCGCGGACCGGGCCGCGCAGCGCGCGTGATCTCTGATGGCTTGACCGATGGGGCTGGATGATTCAAGAATCATCCTGCTGTTGTACGCCGGGCGGCCGACCTTGACGCACAGCAACGGCAGTCAACTCCTCCCGCTGACGATCGGGCGGAGCGGGACATCTGGTGCTCGATGGGGACGTCGCGATGAAACGGTGTGCCTCCGACTATCTGCCGCCCGCTGCCCTGGTGGTGCTGGTCACGCTCGGCGTGGGTGAACCTCGCAATCCGCTCTACGACCGAGCCCGCTGGCTGAGCGCGACCGGCCTGGAGATCGTCCGTCTTGTCGCCAGGCCGCAATCGTGACCCTGATCACCATGCCCACCCCTGTCACGCCCCCTCATCCCCCGGATCGCGGCCTGCCGACTGGCCGCTGGGCGCGGGTCAGGGCGATCCCGGCCCGGCTGTCGTTACGCACCATCCTGGTCGCGACCTTCAGCACGCTGGTGATCGGCGCGGTCGGCGCGGTCGGGATGTTCGCTTACCAGGGTGGCCGCGAGGCGGTGACCACCCTGGCCTGGCAGGTGCTGGACCAGGCCGGCGACCGTATCAACCAACGCCTGTCCAGTTTCTTTTCCGGTCCCGAAACCATCGTGCGCGGCAACGCCCTCCTGATCGAGCAGGGTCGGCTGGACTTGGGCGACGTTGCGGCGACAGAACAGTATTTCGCCAAGCAACTGGGGCTGTTCCCTGGCGTGGATAGCATCGCGGCGGTGACCGAAGAGCGGGAATGGCTGATGGTGGTGCGTTATGCCGTCGCCGATACGCTGATCATTCGCCGGTTTGGCGCGGCGACCGGCTATCGCCTGAATCGCTACCGCAGCGATGCGGACGGCCGGGAAGGCGAATTGATCGAGTCGCGGCAAAACTTCGACCCTCACCAGGATCCGCCCGAGGATCCCTGGTATCCCGCGGTACGTGCGGCTGGGCGGGGAGTCTGGCGCCTGTCGGTCAGTCTGGCCAAGGGGCAGGATCAGCCCCAGTTGGTCAGTTTTTACGCCCAGCCCTTCGACGCGGCGCCGGGGACGGGGCCCGGCGTGCTGGCCGCCGGCATGACGCTGACCGGTATCGGCCAGTTCCTGCGGGGTCTGAACGTCAGCCCCCGCGGGCAGGCGTTCCTGCTCGACCACCAGGGATTGCTGGTCGCCACCTCGACCGGCGAAACGCCCTTCGACAGCGGGGCGCGGACCGAGCACGCGCAAAACGTCGCCGTCCACAACCGGCGTCTGCCGGCGACCGCCAGCGCCGATCCGCTGACCGGTGAGACCGCCCGGCAGTTATTGGCCCGGGAGGCGGCGCTGGAACGGCTGGCCGCCCCGCGGCAGTTCGCCTTCACCTTCAACGGGCAACGCTATTTCGCCCGGGTGGCACCGCTCGCGGAGACGCACCATCCGGACTGGCTGACCCTGGTGGTGGCGCCGGAAGCCGATTTCACCGTGCTGATGGCCCCCCATCTCCGCAGCGCCCTCCTGCTGAGCGGCCTGGCACTGGCCACCGCCATGCTGCTGGGCCTGCTGGCCGCCGGTTGGATCAGCCGGCCCCTGGGGCAGTTGAGCGCGGCGACCCGGCGACTGGCCGCGGGCCGGTTCGAGCAACCCCTGCCGCCCGCGCCGATCCGGGAGCTGCGGGAGTTGGGGGCCTCCTTCCAGGTCATGACCCAGCGGTTGAGTGAGGCCTTCGCCGATCTGCGTCTTGCCGAACAGGCGCTGGCCACGGAGAACCAGCGGCTGGAACAGCGTGTCGCCGAGCGCACCACCGAGCTCACGATGGCGCAGGGGCAGTTGGTCACCGCCCTGGAGCAAGTGCGGGCCAATGAGGGAAAGCTGCGCAACATCCTGGATGAGATGCCTACGCCCATCGCCTTCTGCACGCTGACCCGCGATCCCGAAATGATCTACCTCAACGCGCAGTTTGCCCGCACCTTTGGTTATACCCTGGCGGAGATTCCCCGGGTGACTGACTGGGCCATCCACGTCTATCCCGACGAAGCCTATCGCCGGGCCTCCCAGGCGAGCTGGAACGAGGCCGTCGCGCGGGTGGTCGCGGGGCACGGCCGGGTCGAGTCCCAGGAATTCCAGGTCACGCGCAAGGACGGCGCCGTGCGGGAGGTCCTGATCAGCGCCACCGTACTGGACGACCTGCTGCTGAACGTGTTTGTCGACGTCACCGAGCGCAAGCGCTACGAACGGGAACTGCAACAGGCGCGCGCGGCCGCCGAGGCCGCCAACCGGGCCAAGAGCGAATTCCTGGCACACATGAGCCACGAGATCCGTACCCCGATGAACGCGGTGCTGGGCCTGGCCCAGGTGTTGGATCGCGAACCGCTGACCGCCAACCAGCGCGATATGGTCGAGCGCATCCAGACGGCGGGCCGGTCGCTGCTGACCATCCTCAACGACATTCTGGACTTCTCCAAGATCGAGGCCGGCCAGTTGCGCATCGAGCCCCGGCCATTCGACCTGGTGGGACTGCTGGCCAGGCTCGAGAGCTTGATGGGTCAGACCGCCCGGGCCAAGGGACTGGCGTTGCAGGTCGAGCCGGCGGTTGGGCTGGGGTGGGTGCGGGGCGACGATCTGCGGCTGGAGCAGGTGCTGATCAACCTGACCGGCAATGCCATCAAGTTCACCGAGCGAGGCGGGGTGACGCTGCGGGTTGAGCTTCGGGAGACCAGCGCGACGACCGTACGGTTGCGATTCGAAGTGCAGGACACTGGTATCGGCATTGCCATAGAGGCACTTTCCCGACTGTTCGCGCCCTTCGCCCAGGCCGAGGCGGGCACCACGCGGCGGTTTGGCGGCACCGGCCTGGGGTTGCCGATCTGCAAGCGGCTGGTGGAATTGATGGGGGGTGAGATCGGGGCGGAGAGTGAAGTCGGGCAGGGCAGCACCTTCTGGTTTGAGCTCCCGTTGGCGCGAGCGGCGGCGGGCGAATCGGCTGGACAAAACGTGTTCGCGCCGGCGCCACCCGCCGGCCCGCGCCTGGCAGGTGTGCGGGTGCTGGTGGTGGACGACAGCGCGATGAACCGCGACCTGATGGAACGCATGCTGAGGCTGGACGGCGCGACCGCGACCCTGGCCGCCGACGGGCAGCAGGCGCTTGAACAACTCAAGGCCAGCCCAACCGCGTTCGACGCGGTATTGATGGACGTGCAGATGCCGGTGCTGGACGGGTTGAGCGCCACCCAGCGGATCCGCGCTGAATTGGGTTTGAGTGAACTACCGATCATCGCCTGCACTGCCGGGGTGCTCCCCGAACAGCAGGCGGCGGCGCGGGCGGCCGGCGCGAATGACGTGTTGGCCAAGCCGGTGGATTTGGATCACATGGCGACGCTGCTGTTGCAGTGGCTTCCCGCACCGCGCCTTCCAGGAGTCGCGGCAGCGAGGGTGAGCACGGACGATTCCGTCACGGCCCCCGACCAAGATCCTTCCCCGCAACCAGGGCCGGAGATGGTGCCGCCCCCGCCCCGCGGCGGGAGTGGGTTGGAGGGAGAGGATGACAGGTTGCCGGACGACTTCCCGCCCATATCCGGCATCGACCGAGGCCAGGTGGTGCGGACCCTGGGCCGCGACCGGACCTTCTTCCTACGGCTGCTGACCGGTTTCTTCGCCGAATTCGCCGACGCGGTCGGACAGACCCGCCGCGACCTGGACCGGGGCGAGCGGGAGACCGCCATCCGGCGCATCCACACCCTGCGCGGCACTGCCGGCAGCCTGGGGGCGCTGGAGCTGATGGCGACCGCCGGGGCGCTGGAGGAGGCCATGCAGCGGGGCGAGACGGATCTGGCGGCGGGGCTGGAGACCCTGGACCGCCAGTTGGCGGCCCTGGCCGTCGCCAGCGCGCCCTGGCGAGGGATGGCGGACCCCGCGCCGCCTGCCTTGGCCGAGGCACCGCCGCTGGACCCCGAACAACTGGAGGCCCTGCGGGAGGACCTGCGCATGAATCGCTCGCGGGCCCGGCGCCGCTTCGAGGCAGTGCAGCCGGCCTTGACCGGCGTCCTGGGCGCGGCGGCCACGATGGCGCTCGGCCGCGCCATCCAGGACCTGCGCTTCAAGGATGCGCTGGCTACCCTGACCACGGCCTTGAATCAAGAGGAATACGCGAATCGTGGAACATGAGCTGTTCGCGCGCGCCGATCAAGCCTGGTATGCCGCCAAGGCCGGGGGGCGGAATCGGGTCTGTCGGGCGGTAACCGGCTGAGGGCCGGAGTCAGGAACCAGGAACCGGCTCCGTGCCAGAAAATTATCTGTTTATCAAGGATCCAAAGGATGACCCAACCGCAAGCTCCCGGTACGCCTTCCGTTTTCAGCGCGCTCTTTGGCCACCGCTACCTGGCGCGGGTCATCGCGCTCTACGTCCTGTTCTCGGTCTTCTACATCTTCGTCAGCGATTACGTTTTATCCCAGTTCATTACGGATCCCCAGCTGTGGGTGCGGGTCAGCGTCGCCAAGGGCTGGTTGTTCATCCTCATCACCACCACCCTGCTCTATCTCCTGATCCATCGTTTTTTCAGGACCCTGAAGTCTCAGGATGCCGAGATTCTGCAGCGCGAGGCCCTGTTTCGCCAGTTCTTCAACCTGCCCATCGTCGCCACCGCCATCACCTCGCTGGACAAGGGCTGGATCGAGGTCAACGATCGCACCTGCGAGCTGCTGGGCTATCCGCGTGAGGTCCTGTTCCAGAAGAATTGGGCGGAATTGACCCATCCGGACGACCTGGCGGCGGATGTCGCCCTGTTCAACCGGATGCTCCAGGGCGAGATCGACAGCTATTCCCTGGAGAAGCGTTTCATCCGCGGCGATGGCCGCGTGGTGCCGGTCCTCCTGACGGGCGGCTGCTCCCAGGCGGTGGGTGCCCCCCGCGATACCTTCTATGTCCAGCTCATCGATCTCACGGCGCGCAAGCAGGCGGAGGCGGCCCTGCTGGAAGCCAAAGAGCGGGCGGAACACTTGGAGCGGGCCAAGAGCCAGTTCCTGGCGAACATGAGTCACGAAATCCGCACCCCCATGAGCGGCATCATCGGCATGGCCCAGTTGGCGCTGCGCACCGACCTGGACACGCGGCAGCGCGACTACGTGAGCAAGATCGAGACTGCGGCTAAGTCCTTGCTGGGCATCCTCAACGATATCCTCGATTTCTCCAAGATCGAGGCGGGGCAGCTCCAGATCGAACGGGTGCCCTTCGCCCTGCGCTCCCTGGTCGATAAGGTGATCGCCCTCCTGGAAATCACCGCCCAGGAGAAGGGCCTGACGCTGAGCGCCGAGGTCAGCCCCAGCCTGAGCCCCGGCTACGCCGGGGATCCCCTGCGCATCACCCAGGTGCTGACCAACCTGGTCGGGAATGCCATTAAGTTCACCGCCAGCGGCGCCATCCGCCTGGTCATCCACAGCCCCACGGCGGGCTGGCTGCGCTTCGAGGTGCATGACACGGGGATTGGCCTGAGCCCGGAACAACAGCAGCGCCTATTCCAGGCCTTTTCCCAGGCCGATGGCGGCACGTCCCGGCAGTACGGCGGCACCGGTCTGGGCCTGGCGATCAGCAGGCAACTGGTCGAACTGATGGGTGGGCGGATCTGGATGACCAGCACGCCTGGGGAGGGGAGCTGTTTCATCTTCGAACTGCCGGCCCAGCCCTGTGCCGTCCCGGACCTGGTCCCTGCTCCCGCCCCGGCGGAGAGGCGCGCCGTGGCTGAGACACCCGCCACAGCTGTGACACCCGCCCTTCCTCTAGTCCCAGCAGTCGCAACGACGCCCGCCTTGCCTCAGGCGCCTACCCCGGCTATGGCTCCCGACCCGAATCAAGCTCCTGCTCTTGCTGAGGCGCTTGCTTCGGAACAGGCTCCACAAGACCCATCGGACCCACGGGATCCCACCTCTTTCCCCGTCCCGCTGGCGGGCCGGCGGATCTTGCTGGCCGAGGACAACCTCCTCAATCAGGAGATCGTCCAGGGCCTTTTGGAAGGGACGGGTCTGATGATCGAGGTCGCGGCGGACGGGGTGCAGGCGGTTGCGCGTTTCCAGGCGCGCCCCGCGGATCTGGTCCTGATGGATATCAACATGCCGCGGCTGGATGGCTATGCGGCGGCCCGACAGATTCGCGCCCTTGACCCGCGGGTACCCATCATCGCCCTGACCGCCAACGCCTTTCAGGACGACGTGGAGCGGACCCGGGCCGCGGGTATGAACGCCCATCTGAGCAAGCCCATCGACGCTGGCCAGTTGCTGGCCCTGCTGGGGGAATTTTTGCTGACGCCCGCCGGGGCGCGGTGGCCAGACGCCGGACCGCGGTCCGGGGGATGAGGGGCTGGAAAGTGAGGGTTCTGCTTCAACGCCCCCGCTCCCACCCCCGCCCTGGCACCGGCGCGGTTCGCCGCCCTGCGCGACGCCCTGCAGCGCCACGATCTTGCCGCCCAGGACCATTACGAGGAACTGGCGCCCATCCTCGCCGCGGCCTGGGGTGAGGCGGAAACTCAGGCCCTGGGCGAGGCCATCGCCGACCTGAAGTTTGGCGCGGCCCTGGCCCAGCTCGACTATCCTGTTCATGCTGCTGCGTATCGAAGAGGCCTTGCAGCGGATCGTCACACCCGAAGTCACCCCCGAGGTGGCACAGTTGCTGCTGATTCTCGAAGGGGAGATGGGCTCCGCCGAGATGATGCGGGCCATGGCGCTGAAGGATGAAAAACACTTTCTCCAGCACTACCGACAGGCAGCCCTGGCTGCTGGGTTGATCGAGATGACGCGCCCCGCGGCCCCGCGCAGCAGTAAACAGCGTTACCGCTTGACGGCTAACGGTCAGGCATGGAAAGAACGACATCAAAGGCGGGAGGCTTGATGGTGGAGCGGGAGGCACCCCGGATCATCCACGCCATGCTTCCATCCACGGGCGTCTGGGCGTAGACTCAACCCCGTCACATGACGAGGATGAATGGACACTCAACATGGATGACCGCCCCACTCCAGATCCTGCCCCACCCGTCCGGATCTGCTTCAACTCATGGGCCGATGCCGGCTACTGGAGCTTTCGCAGCCCCCGCGTCCCCGCTCTCCTGCCGCCATGCGCCGCCGACCAGATCCAGCGCAATTGGCTGCTGGGCTTCATCACCGCCTGGCTCGAGACCCTGCCAGAGGCCGAGCCCGTGGAGAATGGACTGCCCCTGTACGCGATGCTCGGCGGCACGCTCTGGCGCGACCGCCCCCTGCTGCTGGAGCTGCTGCCCATCGCACTCGAGCTGATGAAAGACCCGAGTCACTGAGACACGCCCG
>RZZN01000020.1 GCA_009929855.1 Gammaproteobacteria bacterium | reverse complement strand
CTTCTTATGGATCAATGGCATGAATCCGTTCTTCGCCAGCTCCGCCTCGCGCCGATCGCTGATCGCGATCTCGGTCGGACATTTCATGTCGACCCCGCCATCGTCGGTCGGGAAGGTATGGGTGGGCAGTCCTTCCACCGAGCCGCCCGACTCCACGCCGCGGATGCGCGAGCACCAACCAAACAGCTTGAATGAGCGGTTGATGTTGGTCGCCATCGCATAGGCCGAATTGGCCCAGGTGTAGTTGGCGTGCAAGGCCCCAGCGGTGTCCTCCTCGAAATCGAACTCATCCACCGGATTGGTCCGCGCGCCATAGGGCAGACGGGCGAGAAAACGCGGCATGGTCAGACCGAGATAGCGCGAATCCTCGGATTCGCGCAGCGAGCGCCAGGCGGCATACTCGGGGGTCTGGAAGATCTTGGTGAGATCGCGCGGATTGGCCAGCTCCTGCCAACTCTCCATCTGCATGACCGAGGGCGCGACCGCGGCGATGAAGGGCGCGTGGATGGCCGCCGAGATCTTGCCAATCTCGCCGAGCAGCTCGACATCGGGCGGGCTATGGTCGAAATAATAGTCGCCGACCAGACAGCCGAAGGGCTCACCGCCGAACTGGCCATACTCTTCCTCGTAGAGCTTCTTGAACAGCGGGCTCTGATCCCAGGCGGTCCCCTTGAATTTCTTGAGGGTCTTGTGCACCTCCTTCTTGGAGATGTTCATGACCCGGATCTTGAGCATCTCGTCGGTCTCGGTATTGTTGACGAGATGATGCAGACCCCGCCAGGCCCCTTCGATCTTTTGAAAATCCTCATGATGGAGGATCAGATTGATCTGCTCTGTGAGCTTGCGATCGATCTCGGCGATGATCGACTCGATGGTGCGCACCGCGTCTTCCGAGATCAGCGCGGTCTGCTCCAGGGCCTGCGCGGCCAGGATGGCCACCGCGCCCTCGACCGCCTCGCGGGCGCGATCCGAGCGCGGCTTGAACTCCTGTTGAAGCAGTGAAGCGAACGCGCCCGGCTCGATCGCAACGGCCTCGGCACGTGCCTCGGCGGCTTTCTGGGTCTCTGTCTCGGCCATCTCAGGCGCCCTCCACCGGGTTCTGCTCGGTCGTGGCCGGGTCCGCCGGCTTGGGCGCCGCGGCCAGTGCCTGCAGCAGGGTCGGATCCTGCAGCACCTTGGCGATCAATTCCTCGGCACCGCTCTTGCCATCCATGTAGGTCAGTAGATTGGCCAGCTGGCTGCGTGCCTGGAGCAGCTTGTTGAGCGCATCCACCTTGCGCGCCACCGCGGCCGGCGAGAAGTCATCCATGGACTCGAAGGTCAACTCGACATTCAGGTTGCCCTCCCCGGTGAGCGTATTGGGCACCTGGAAGGCCACCCGCGGCTTCATCGCCTTGAGCCGGTCATCGAAGTTGTCGACATCGATCTCGAGCATCTTGCGATCCGCCACCGGCGGCAAAGGCTCGGCGGGCTTGCCCGAAAGATCGGCCAGCACACCCA
Organism: Gammaproteobacteria bacterium; assembly: GCA_009929855.1. Taxonomy (GTDB): domain Bacteria; phylum Pseudomonadota; class Gammaproteobacteria; order Chromatiales; family Chromatiaceae; genus Thiocapsa. The sequence continues at coordinate 64,253 of RZZN01000020.1, read as the reverse complement.
TCACGAAGGGCAGCTGGATCTTTTTCTCGGCGCCGTAGAGCTCGACGTCATACTCGATCTGCACCCGTGGTGCCCGATTGCGGGCGATGAATTTTTGACTGCTTTCTTTGGCCACCAAGACTCTCCTCGCTCGCTCAGAGCTGCGCGGCGCTCGGGCATCGCGCCATGAGGCCGCGGATCGGCGGACTCGCCCTAGCCATCGAGACCGCAGATCTGATTGATCTGCGGTAGGGCATCAGGGGCTAGATCCCGCAAGATTTCAACGAAATCTCCAGTCACCAGCCGACGCGCGCGCTTCAGCAGCAAGGGCACGGGGCTGGAGGGCTCATTCAAAGTATAGTAGTCACAGAGACGGTCGAGGGTGCGGATCACGTCCTCGCGCGAGTTGATCTGACCGGATGGACTGACCACGGGCGGCGGCGACTCGGCGCTGGCCTGACCGACCGCGGGATCGTCCGCGAATCCTGGATCGACCACAGGCTCGCGCTGGCCGAGACGCGCCATGAGCTCACGCTGGAGTGCCGACAAGAGCTCGGTGAGCGGTTCGAAACTCGGTAGATCCGCGACGGCAACCCGCGCCGACAGCGCCTCGCCGAGTGCGCGCGACTCGCGGGACGCCGCCTGAGCGGCGAGCGCAACCTCGCGCAGCTCATCCAGAGCGCACTCCTGAAAGGCGCCCGCCATGGTCGCGCTGTCGAGCGGCACGACATCCTTTGGCGCCGCGACTCGGCCCTCGGCGATCTCGATATCACGGTAGGTCACGACCCCAAAGACCCGTGAGCGGATCAGGGGCGCGACCCGCAGCGGCAGCAGCAGGGTGTCGCGGCCACAGAGGTCGAGCAGCACATTGATACGGATGCTCGGATCCAGACCCTCGTCGGGATCCAGTCGAGGGTGCAGGTCATCCCAATAATCCGTCACGAATCCCGTGATCAGGGCGAGTCCGACCTGCAACCCAGTCACCCCCTCGGTCTTGAGCAAGGCGCGGGTCAAGAGCACGGCGATGCGCAGATCCTTGGAGCGCCCGAGCAAGGACACCGCCAGGGCACGCACCCGTGCCCAATCCGGATCCTCCGCCGGGATCATGACCTCACCCATGCGCCGCTCGGGCTTGCCCTCGGCCGCCTGCATCATGGTCAGAAAGTCAGGGTCATATTCCAGATCCTCGCCGGTCGGCGATTGCGCCGACACTGGCGCGAGGAGTGCGTCGAGATCGAAGTCAATCATGTCATCTGATGGAAATCCTGGAGAGATGAGCCGTGGGTCATCTGCAAGGCCCTCGGATCAATTGCCCGATGGCACAGCACATCTCAACATATAGCACAGGGGAACGTGTTCCGCAGAAGACATCGGATCACGCCGCGGCTCGGCACAGTACAAATCCGGACCGGCCGATACAGGGTAAGCCCATGAAATGAAAAGGAACCCGAGATGGGTTGTGCAACTTGGGCTAGACTGATAATGAGAGGGGGACGATGTCCGCTAGCACTGGTGGCCTCGGCCCCGCATGGCTCATAGACATCCAGCGAGGTATGCGATGGACACTCCGATCTACAAACAGCTGTTGCTCGCGGTCGACTTCGAGAACACGAGCGAGCCGGTCATCGAGCGTGCGCTGCGCATGAGGGCGTTGACGAACGCCCGTCTGTTTCTGTTGCATGTGGTCGAGCATGTCCCGCCGGGGATCGACTTCATGCCGGTCGGTTATGCCGGTGATCTCGCCGCCAGCGGGGATCTGGCGCTCGAGGAGGAGCTCCTTGGGCTGGCGCGGGGCGAGTTGGACGCGCTCGGCGAGCGCTTGGATGTGCCTGAAGCGGACCGGCTGGTGCGGGTGGGCTCGCCTGGACACATGATCGACGAGGTCGCCGCCGAGCTGGGTGCCGATCTCATCATCGTCGGCAGCCACGGCCGTCATGGCTTCAAGGGGCTCTTCGGCTCTACCGCCCGGGCGGTCCTGCGTCACCCGGTCTGCGACGTACTCTGTGTCAGGATGGAGGAGCCCGCCAGCTGAGAAGACCGCCGACCTGTCGGTCGGCGCACCGCTCGACCCACGCCGCGGATGTCGCGGGCTGGACCGATCCATACACATCAAGGCTGACGCGCGCTCAGGGGCTGAGCCACCAGGCCGCGAGTGCCAGCGGGATCGCGGCCAGCGCACCGGCGATGAGATCATCGAGCATGATCCCGAGCCCGCCACCGACACGCTGATCGGCGACACTGATCGGCCAGGGCTTCCAGATGTCAAAGAGTCGAAACAGGAGGAAACCGGCGAGGATCCAGGGCCATCCAGTCGGCGCGGCGATCATGGTGAGCAGAAACCCCACCCATTCGTCCCAGACGATCGCCGATGGATCCTTCTCGCCCAGATCGCGGGCGGCGCGCTCGCAGGCCCACACCCCGACGAGGATGAAGAGTATCAGCAGGGAGAGATAGATGGGCCAGGCAAGCGTGCTCGCGACCAGATAGAGCGGAATCGCCGCCAGCGTGCCGACGGTGCCAGGCGCGCGTGGGGCCAAGCCGGAGCCGAAACCGAAGGCGATCCAGTGATGCGGTCGCCGCGGGTCGAAGCCAGACCGGCTGGAGGGTTCAGGCCGCATCGCAGGAGAAGTGGTCATAACCGTCGCGCTCGAGTGTCAAGATGGCGCCAGCGGGCGAGCGCAGGCTCAGACCCGACTCGGCGTGAATCCTTCCGATCGGCGTGAGCGGACAGTCCAGCGCCGCGCTGATCGCCCGGATCGCCGCATCCTGCCCTGGCGGGGCGCAGAAACACAGCTCATAGTCGTCACCACTCGACAGCGCCAATGACCAATCGGCGCCCTGGCGGCGCTCGGCGATGCGCGCCGCGACCAGGGGCGACAAGGGCAACGCTTCGAGCGCGATCTCGGCCCCCACGCCGGACGCCGCCAGGATGTGCCCAAGATCAGCGGCCAGACCATCGGAGAGGTCGATCATGGCGGTGGCCAGTCCACGCAGCGCTCGACCGAGCGCGACACGTGGGGTCGGACGATCCAAGCGCGCACTCAGCCAGGGATCCGGTGGCGCGCCCCCGCCCTGTCGCAGCGCCAAGGCGAGCGCCGCGTCGCCGAGCGTCCCACTGACCCAGATTCGATCGCCGGGGCGGGCGCCACCACGGCGCACGGCCGTGTCAGCGGGTAGGAGCCCATGGACCTGGACCGTGATACTCAAATGACCACGGGTGGTATCGCCACCGACCAGGCGCACGCCATGCGCATTGGCCAAGGCGCCGAAACCGCGCGCGAAGGCCGCGATCCAGTCGACCTCGGCCCGCGGCAGGGTCAAGGCGAGCGTCGCCCAGGCTGGTGTGGCGCCCATGGCGGCCAGATCGCTGAGACCGACTGCCAGCGACTTGTGACCGACCGATTCGGGATCATCATCGGCGAGGAAATGGGTTCCCGCGACCAGCGTGTCGATACTCACCGCGAGACTTTGATCAGCGGGCACGCTGAGCAGGGCGCAATCGTCGCCGATCTCCAGGAGCACATCGGGACGTGGCACGCCGAGCCCGACGAAGAAACGCCGAATCAGATCGAACTCCGACCCGGCGGGGGCGCTCGCGCTCGACCACCGCGCGACCATGTCGCTGGCGGTCATGGCTTAGGCGGGACCGGCGCAGTCGTGGCCGTATCCTGAAACCCGCTTGCCTGTCGGCCCAGATGCCGAGTCATGGCTTGGGCAGGACCGGCGAAAGCGTGGCCGCGGCATGGGCACGAGCCACCTTGTCGAGCACACCATTGACATATTTGTGACCCTCATAGGCGCCAAGCAGCTTGGTCAACTCCACCGCCTCGTTGATCGCGACCCGATCGGGGACGGAGGCCGAGTAGAGGATCTCGAATGCGCCGAGTCGCAGGATGGCCAGCTCGACCGGATCGACCTGACCGATGGGTCGGTCGAGGAAGCGCTCGAGCTGGGCATCGATCTCGGTCACCCGCGCGGGGACCCCGGTCAGCAGCTGATCGAGGAGCTCCATGTTGAAGTTGAAACGCTCCCGGGCCTCCCGCGGGTGATCCTCATCCTCGCCGGCCAGCGAGGCCGAGACGGCATCGAGCCACTGTGGATCGTCGAGCAGATTGCGCTTGATGACCGTCGGATCCTCGCCGGTCAGGCGCCATTGATAGAGCGCCAAGGCGGCATAGCGGCGTGCTTGGGTGCGTGGCGTGACCATCATCGGTCAAGCTGGCGCAGCAGGTCGACCATCTCGATGGCCGACATGGCGGCCTCGGCCCCCTTGTTGCCTGCCTTGGTGCCGGCGCGCTCGATCGCCTGCTCGATGGTATCGACCGTCAGCACCCCGAAGGCCACCGGGAGGCCATACTTGAGGCTGACCTGGGCCATACCTTTCACACACTCACCGGCTACATATTCAAAATGCGGTGTTCCGCCACGGATCACCGCGCCCAGCGCCAGGATGGCGTCGAACCCGCCCTTGGCGGCGATGCGCTCGATGGTCACCGGCATCTCGAAGGCGCCGGGCACGCGCACGATCGTCAGGTCGGCATCCTGCGCGCCATGGCGCTTCAGGGTGTCGATGGCACCGCGCTCGAGCCCGTCGACCACGAAGCTGTTCCAGCGCGAGACCACCAGGCAGAAACGGGCGTTGTCGGCGCGCAGCGCGCCCTCGATGGTTCGCATGGTCATCGTGATTGGCTCATGGTTGGGTTTTCGGATGTCAGTCGTTTGCTCATGGTTGATCGCCGAGGTTCGTATCTGCGGATCGCGCTGGGTTCCCGATCCTGGCCTCAGTTGGCCCCCTGGAGACCACCGGTATATTCGACGATCTCCAGATCGAATCCAGAGATGGCGTGCATCGCCTTGGGCGCGCTCATCACACGCATCTTGCGCACACCAATGTCGGCGAGGATCTGGGCACCGATGCCATAGGTGCGCAAGGCCTTGCCGTCCTGACGCCGGGTCGGGACCGGGTCATCCTCATCGTGGAGTTGAAAGTCCTTGAGTCGACTCAGCAGATCATCGGCGCTGTCGCGATTGCGCAGCACGACGATCACCCCCTCTCCAGCCTCGGCGATCTGACGCATCACCTCCCTGAGCGGCCAGCCACAGGCATTGTGACGGGTCCCGAAGAGGTCGCAAAGTGTGTTCTGGAGATGCACGCGGACCAGGGTGGGATGCTCCGGGCGGATCTCGCCCAGGGTCAATGCCAGATGAAGCTCGTTGTCGATGCTGTCACGGTAGGCGACCACTCTGAAGGTACCGTACTCGGTCGGCAGCTCGCACTCGCATTCGCGCAAGACCGCCTTTTCATGCCTGACCCGATACTGGATCAGATCGGCGATGGTGCCGATCTTCAACCCGTGCGTCGCCGCGAACCGCTCGAGATCAGGGCGGCGTGCCATCGAGCCGTCCTCGTTGAGGATCTCGACGATCACCGCCGCCGGACTGCAACCGGCCAGACGCGCCAGATCGCAGCCGGCCTCGGTGTGGCCAGCGCGGACAAGCACACCGCCGGGCTGGGCCATCAGTGGAAACACGTGGCCGGGCTGCACCAGATCCTGCGGTTGGGCATCGGGCGCGACCGCGGCGCGAATGGTGGTCGCGCGATCGGCTGCCGAGATCCCGGTCGTGACGCCACGCGCCGCCTCGATGGACAGGGTGAAGGCGGTCCCGTGTGGGGTTTGGTTGTCGCTGACCATCAGGGGCAGACGCAGACGCTCGCAGTGCTCCTTGACCAGGGTCAGACAGATGAGTCCGCGCCCGAACTTGGCCATGAAGTTCACAGCCTCCGGTGTCACCCGATCGGCCGCGAGCAACAGGTCGCCCTCGTTCTCACGATCCTCGTCATCCATGATCACCACCATCCGTCCGTGCCGGAGCTCGTCGATGATCTCTTCGATACTGTGCAGACCTGATTTACCCATGAGAGCGTGCGCGTCGAGAATGAGTCGGAGGCATATTAGCAAATGACGATGCGTTGGATCAGCGGGCGAAGCCGTGCTCGGCCAACCAGGTTTGGGTGATGCCCGAGGGCGCGCCCGCGGTCTCGCTGGCGGCCGCGCCGAGGATCAGCCGCTCCAGATAGCGGGCGATCAGATCGACCTCGAGATTGACCCGGGTGCCGACCCGATACCCGCCGATGATGGTTTCTTTCAATGTATGCGGCACGATGTTGAGCTCGAACAGGGCCCCATCCACCCGGTTGACGGTCAGACTGGTCCCATCGACACAGATGGATCCCTTCGCGGCGATGTAGCGCGCCAGCTCGAGTGGTGCGCGCAAACGCAGACGCCAGGAGCGGGCATCCTCGCGCTGCTCGATGACCTCGCCCACGCCATCGACATGACCACTGACCAGGTGCCCGCCGAGCGGCGTGGCCAGGGTCAGTGCGGTCTCGAGATTGACCGGATGGCCCGGCATCAGTGTCCCCAGGGTCGTCAGATCCAGGGTCTCGCGCGAGACGTCCGCCGCGAAGCCGCGCGGGCGCCGCTCGACCGCAGTCAAGCAGACACCATTGACCGCGATACTGTCGCCGAGCGCCACACGAGCGAGATCGAGCTTTCCGGTGTCGATGGTGAGGCGCGCATCGCCGCCGCGTGGCTCCAACCGCTCGATCCGGCCGATCGCTTGAATGATTCCGGTGAACATCGTCTTGGGTTACCAGGTTGTAGTTCGCGCGTCAGGTCGAGGTCGGAGACGGCCGCGCTCAAGCGTCCCCGCCATCCTACCCGGCGGCCGGCGTGGATGCGGACGTGCTCGCCGCCGTGCCGACTCGCGCGGTGATCCGCCAATCGCGTCCGACCGCGCGGACATCGATGATCTCCAATGCGACCCGCTCGGCCATGCGGGCGATTCCAGGAAGATGGAAAAGGCCGCGCGCCGCGTCACCCATGAGATGCGGAGCGAGATAGATCAGGAGCTCATCGACGAGACCTGCGCCGAGGACCGCCCCGGCCAGGGTCGGACCAGACTCCACCAGGACCTCGTTGATCTCGCGTCGGGCCAGCAGACCCATGAGCGCGCCGAGCTCGACTTGTCCGTCGCGCGCACTGCCAAGATGGACCTGGGCCCCGGCCTCGGTCAGCGCAGCCATGCGGCGCGCGTCCTCAACCGCACCGACGATCAGAGTGGATCCAGGAGGCGCCAGCAGACGTGCCCGGGTGGGCGTGCGCCAGCGGCTGTCGACCACGACCCGCAGCGGCTGGCGCGGCGCCTCCCCGGCCTGCATGCCGGGGAGCTCAGCCGCCTCGAGCCGAACGTTCAGGCGCGGATCATCGACGAGGATCGTCCCGACTCCGGTCAGGATCGCCGAGCTTCCGGCCCGCAGACGCTGCACATCCTGGCGCGCCGCCTCCCCGGTGACCCAGCGGCTCTCACCGCTCGCCATCGCGGTCCGCCCGTCCAGACTCGCCGCCAGCTTGCAGCGCACGAAGGGCCGTCCAGTCTCCATCCGTTTGATGAACCCGGGGTTGAGCGCGCGCGCCTCGGCCTCCATCAGACCGCTTTGCACCGCGACTCCGGCCGCGGCGAGGCTCCGTAGGCCCTTGCCAGCAACCAATGGGTTGGGATCGACCATGGCGCAGACCACCCGCGCGACGCCGGCCTCCAGCAGTGCCTCGGTGCAGGGCGGGGTGCGGCCATGGTGACAGCAGGGCTCCAGCGTGATATAGGCGATCGCGCCCCGTGCCCGTGGACCAGCCTCGCTCAAGGCGTGGCGTTCAGCATGCGCCTCGCCCGCGCGACGGTGCCAGCCGCTTCCCACCACCTGACCGTCGCGCACGATCACACAGCCGACGCGCGGGTTGGGATCGGTGGTGTAACGCCCGCGACGCGCCAGCTGAAGCGCACGCGCCATGAAGACAGGATCCTGCCCGTGCACGCCAGTCGAATCACGAGTCGCTGCTTCGTGCATCAGGAGTCAGACCCCAACGTTTCGAGCAGATCCAACTGCTGACGGTTCGCCTCGGGGCTGGGTTGGCGCTCGAGCCGCTCGATCTCCTCGCGAAAGGCCGCGACATCCTCGAACTTGCGATAGACCGAGGCGAAGCGCACATAGGCGACCTGATCGAGCTGACGCAGCTCATCCATCACCAGCTCGCCGATGCGCAACGCCGGGACCTCGCCCTCGCCACCGGAGAGTAGCCGACGCTGGATCCGCGCGATGGCCGCTTCGACCTGATCCGTGCTCACCGGACGCTTTTCGAGCGCGCGCAACATCCCGGCGCGCAGCTTGCGCCCATCGAAGGGGGCACGGCTGCCATCACGCTTGACGACCCGGGGCAGATTGAGCTCGGCCGACTCGAAGGTGGTGAAGCGCTCGCGGCAAACCACGCATTGGCGTCGTCGCCGCACCTGATCGCCCTCGCCGGAGAGCCGCGAATCCACCACCTTGGTGTCCTGGGCGCCACAAAAGGGACAGCGCATTCAGCCCTCGTAGACCGGGAAACGCCGACAGAGGTCTAGCACCTTGGACTTGACCTCCTCGCTGATCGCCGCAGCGCCGCGCGCGTCGATCAGGTCACACATCCAACCGGCGAGCGCGCGCGCCTCGGCGATCCCGAAACCGCGCGTGGTGATGGCCGGAGTGCCGATGCGGATGCCGCTGGTCACGAAGGGCGACTGGGGGTCATTGGGCACGGCGTTCTTGTTGACCGTGATGTTGGCCGCGCCCAGCCAGGCATCGACATCCTTGCCGGTGAGGCCCTGCTCGATGAAGCTGACCAGGAAGAGATGATCGTCGGTCCCACCCGAGACGACATCATAGCCGCGCGCCAGAAAGACCTCGGCCATGGCCCGGGCGTTCGCCACCACCTGCTGTTGATAGACCTTGAAGGCGGGCTCCAGGGCCTCCTTGAAGGCGACCGCCTTGGCGGCGATTACATGCATGAGGGGACCGCCCTGGGTTCCCGGAAAGACCAGTGAGTTGAGTCGTTTCTCGATCTCTGGATTGGCCTTGGCCAGGATCAGACCGCCGCGCGGACCACGCAGGGTCTTGTGGGTGGTGGTGGTGGTGACATCGGCGATCCGCACCGGGCTGGGATAGACCCCGGCGGCGACCAGACCGGCCACATGGGCCATGTCGACGAGCAGATAGGCCCCCACCGCATCGGCGATGGCACGGAATCGCGACCAGTCGACCACACGCGAGTAGGCCGAAAAGCCGGCGATGATCATGCGCGGTCGATGCTCCCGGGCGAGCCGCTCGACCTCGGCATAGTCGATCTCGCCGGTGGCGGGATCCAGACCATACTGAACCGCGTGATAGAGCTTGCCCGAGAAGTTCGGCTTGGCCCCATGGGTCAGATGGCCACCATGGGCCAGGCTCATCCCCAGTACGGTATCGCCGGCCTCGCACAGCGCCATGAAGACCGCGGCATTGGCCTGCGAGCCCGAGTGCGGCTGCACATTGGCATAATCGGCCCCGAACAGCGCCTTGGCGCGGTCGATGGCGAGCTGCTCGGCCACGTCGACATACTCGCAGCCGCCGTAATAGCGCTTGCCCGGATAGCCCTCGGCATATTTGTTGGTGAGCACACTGCCCTGGGCCGCCAAGACCCTCGGACTGGCATAGTTCTCGGAGGCGATGAGCTCGACATGCTCCTCCTGGCGACGCTCCTCGCCCTGGATCGCGGCCCAGAGCTCGGGATCATAGTCGCTGATCTGCATGGTCTTCTCGAACATCGTCTGATTCACCCGTCGACGCAAAGCATGAAAGTTTAACCTGTTCGCGGGCGCGCGTCGTCATCGACGTGCGCCGTCCGCCCTGCCCCGCGGGGAGCGGCCGGCGACCTCGACAAACTTCATCGGATACCAGCTCGGGGTGACCAGGCAGCGCGGCAGATGACGCAAGCGTCACACCAGCGCGCGCGCACGCCATCGCCGGTCGAGCAGGCAAAGAACAGGCGCGCGAGATCGAGTGCAGCCCGCGCGAGGCGCGTGTGGGTCACCGCTGCTCAATCCGACTCGGCGAAGATCTCCTCCAGGCTGAGCCCGTCGACCACCCGCTCGCCCCAGGTCTCCAACTGCGCCTCGCTCGCACCGTCCAGGCGCTCCTCGACCCAGGCCGGGATGCCGCCAAAGCGCCGCGCAATCAGGCGCCGCAGCAGCTTGGCCTCGCCGCGCGGGATGCCCGCTCGCATTCCCTCTCGCATTCCCTCTCGCATCCCCTCTCGCATCCCCTCTCGAATCCCTTCTTGCTTCCACTCCTCGGTCCAAGTCTTGACTCGCTCGGCCAACATGGCATTCATCTCCTGCAGATCATGGATGGGCGGCAGCTCGACCCCGGGGACCCGCGCCGGCAGCAGGACGCGCTTGAGCCAGACCACGAAGGCACGGCGCAAACTGTCGCGCGCCGGGTCGGCGAGCCACTCGACCAGGCTCGCCACCACCTGCTGGATGTCCGCGGGTGTGCGGCTGTTCTCCAAACGAAAGAGCGCCGCGGCCAGATTGCCCGAGCTGGCCAGCTCGGGCGCCAGCGGGGCCTGCTCGTCGAGGAGCAGATAGCGCAGCTGCGGCTGCCAGGCATCGAGGCTCCGCGGCAGCGCGGGCGAGCGCAGCGCTGCCAGCTCGGTCGCCGCGCTCCAGCGCGCGTGTCCGTTGTAGAGCACGATCGGCACCACCGGCGGAAGCGGACCACCAGCAGGGATCATCCTGGCGGCCGCGAGATCCTCGTACAGCAACCCGACATAGGTCAGCAGCCGCACCGCCATCAGCGGATCGACGCGCGACTGAAACTCCAACAGCAGGTAGACATAGACCCACTGCTCGCCCCAGCGCACCCGCCAGATCAGGTCATCCTCGCGCTCGCGCAGATCGGCGGCGACACCGCTCTCGCGCGGGCGCTCCAAGGTCGCGAGATCCAGCTCCGTCACCCAGTCCTCGCGCACGAAGCCACGCAGCAGGTCGGCCACCAGCTCACGGTGCGCGAACAGCCGTTTGTAAGACGGGTCATGGGCGGCCATCTTGGATTCCGGGGCGGCATTGGTGGGCGTGACGTGCAAGGATAGCCCGCGCTTGCATCCTTTGAAATGGGGCCAGGGGTCACGCGTGAAGGCCGGGCGACGCAGCGCCGAGACGAGAATCAAAGCGAGTCCCTCATCACCCCTCACCCCCGACCACCAGGCGATCGAGTAGGGCTGCTAGAATAGGCGCCAAGCCATCACCCTCTCGCCTCAAGCCCCGGAAGACCAGACCATGACCGAGACGCTGCACAATGTCGATCATGCCGAGATCAGAAAGTTCGAGGCACTGGCCTCGCGCTGGTGGGATCCACACAGTGAATTCAAGACGCTGCACGACATCAATCCACTGCGCCTCGGCTATGTGGAGCGCGCGGCCGGTGGTCTGATGGGACGGCGTGTCCTGGACGTTGGCTGCGGTGGCGGCATCCTCGCCGAGGCCATGGCCGAGCGCGGCGCGACGGTCACCGGGATCGACATGGGCGAGATGCCGCTGCGCATCGCCGAGCTGCACACCCTGGAGAGCGGGGTCGAGGTCGAATATCGGCGCGTCCCGGCCGAGGTCCTGGCCAACGAGCAACCGGGCGCCTTCGATGTGGTCACCTGTATGGAGATGTTGGAGCATGTCCCCAGTCCGGCCTCGGTGGTCGAGGCCTGCGCGCGACTGGTGCGACCGGGCGGGACAGTGGTCTTCTCTACCCTGAATCGCAATCCAAAATCCTATCTGTTCGCCGTTCTGGGAGCGGAATATCTCCTGGGGCTCCTACCCAAGGGGACCCATGACTATGCGCGCTTCATCCGGCCCGCCGAATTGGCTGCCTGGATCCGTCCAAGCCCACTGCGACTCACCGACATGACCGGGCTCACCTACAATCCATTGACACGCGTCTATCGACTCGACCCCGACGATCTCGCTGTCAATTATCTGGCCGCCTGCGTGCGCGATCCGGATTCATGACAGCCACGTCCGCGGCCAGCGAGTGGACCTTCCCGAATCCGGCCACGCCGCCCGGGTCGAGTGCCTATTACAGCATCCGCTTCGCCCCGCGCAGGCTCCGCGATGAGCTCGCGGCCATGCACGGCTGGCGCCACCTGGTCCGGGGGGCCGCGGAACGCATCTCGGACCGGGGTGTCGCCGCACGCCAGCTCGGCTGGTGGCGCGAGGAGTTGGGGCGGATCCTCACCGGCCAGGGCACCCACCCCATCGCGCGGGTGCTGCACCGGCCGCTCGAGCGGCTCGGCGCACTCGAGCAACCCTTGCTGGAGATGATCACGGCCACCGAGACGCTCCTTGCCGATCGGCCGGTTGCCAGCCTCGCCGAGCTTCTGGCCCGTGCCGAGCTGGATCTCGGGGCGCTGTGCGAGCTGTGCGCGCGGGTGGGCGGCGAGGATGATCCAGGGCGGCTCGTGGCGGCCCGGCGTGCCGGGGCCTATTGCGGTGTCGTGGAGTTGATCCGTGACAGTGGGCGGCTGCGCCGCGGCGGGTACCGGGGCTTCCTGCCGAGCGGGACGGGTGATGGGCGGACCGCTGGCCAGACCCTCGTTGATTCAGAGCGACTCGCGACGATTGGCGCGGCGCTCGCCCATGAGCTGGCGCCGTATCGATCGGCGCTCGACATGGATCCGCGGCGCCTCTCGAACACCATCCGGATTCGCGTGCGGTTGGCCGATCGGCTGCTCGCCGAGCTGGTCCTCGACGGCTTTCCGGTGGCCGATCAAGCGGTTCATCTCACCCCGATCCACAAGCTCTGGCATGCCTGGCACGAAAGCCAGCGTCGCGGCGCGCCGGCTTAGGGTGAACTGCCCACTCACCGCGCAAACCAAAGCCAAACCCTTTGCACCTTGGCGCCTCGGCGTGCGATTCTCCAAATCCAATGCACTCACTCTTGATCAGCCATTTTGAAGAGGAGCCATACCCCATGGATCAAGGATCACAAGTCCCCGAGCGGCTCGAGGGACGCATCATCCTGGTGACCGGTGCGGCCGAGGGCATCGGGCGCGCTGTCGCGCTCGCCTGCGCCCGTGCGGGGGCGACCGTCGTCCTGTCGGAGCCGAGCGAGGACGACCTGGCGGAGGTCTACGACCGGATCGAAAGCGAGGGCGGTCCCGAGCCGGCGATCTTGCCGCTCAGCCTCGAGAAGGCGAGTGAGGAGGAGTTTCTCGGCGCCGCTGACATCCTCGGCGCCACCTTCGGCCGCCTCGACGGTCTGGTCCATTGCGCGGCTTTCGCGCCCTTCCTGAGCCGGATCGACGATTATGACGCCAGCGAGTGGGAGCGCGTCATCCGCATCAACCTGACCGGACCCTTTCTACTCACGCAGGTGTGCATGCCGTTGCTGCGCGCCGCCCCGGAGGCATCCATCATCTTCACCTCCGACCGGGTCGGCCGCCATGGGCTGGCCTATTGGGGCGCCTATGCCGCGGCCAAGTTCGGGATCGAGGGTCTGATGCAAGTCCTCGCCGCCGAGACCCGCGAGGGCGGTCGAATCCGCGTCAACAGTTTGGATCCGGGCATTCTGCGCACCGGCTTGCGCGCGCGTCTCTATCCGGCTGAGAATCCGAGCAAGAATCCAGCCCCCGAGACCGTCACGGATGACTATCTGCGGCTGCTGGGACCAAGCGGACGCGGCATCACTGGCGCCGCGCTGCACGCCTGGGAGAGCGGGCATCGATCAGAGTCGAAGACTCCGATCGATGGGTTATGACCGCGCCGGATCCAGCTGGACGGCTGCACGATGAGGAACGACAGATGAGCGGAATCGCAACACGACTGACCCTGGTGAGTGCGCTGTGCCTGCCCCTGCCAGCCGTGCACGCCGACGCGATCACGGATCAATTGGACGCGGCCCGCCAGGCCTACGAGTCGGGCGAGCTGAGGCGCGCCGTGGATACCCTGAACCAGACGGTCGCCAAGATTCAGGAGCGCATCACCGGCACCCTGCTGACCCTGTTTCCACCACCACTGGAGGGTTGGCAGGCCGAGGAGGCCCGGGCGCAATCCGGTGGCCTCGCGGCCATGTTCACTGGGACCCAGCTCAGCCGGCGCTATCTGCGTGACGAGGGGGGCGAGGTCAACCTCACCCTGATGGCCGATTCACCCATGATGCCGATGCTGACCATGGCCATCTCCATGCCCATGCTGATGCAGACCAGTGGCGACATGAAACCCTACACGCTCAAGGGTGAGCGTGGTGTGATCGAGCATGCCGCGGACAGTCAGGACTACAAGGTCACTGTCATGGTCGGCAGTCGACTCATGATCCAGGCCGAGGGGAGCGGTCTAGCGGACGCCACGGCGCTGGATCGGTATCTGGAGGCGCTTGATCTGAACGCGATCCAGGACGCCTTGACCGACTGAGTCAAGGGGGCGGTCGATCGCCACAGGCTCGCGCCTGAGTGTGGCGCCGGTCGCGATAGCGCGACCTCGACCAGCTCGTGGCGCCCGTGCTCGACTCAAGCGCGCTCGATCGGAAAGGCCAGCACCTCGTCGATATGCCTCGCCCCGATGGCGATCATCAGAAGTCGATCGAGCCCGAGGGCGACCCCGCTGCCACTCGGCATCCCGGCCGCAAGCGCCGCCAGCAGGCGCTGATCGGGCGGGATCATGGGTTGTCCGAGACGCTGGCGCTCGGCCAGGTCGCGCGCGAAGCGGGCATCCTGTTCGGCGGCGTCGGTCAACTCCTGGAAACCATTGGCCAGCTCGATGCCCTCGAGATACAACTCGAACCGCTCAGCGACCGCGGGTCCGCGATGATCGGCCGGGCGAACGCGGGCGAGCGCGGCCTGGCTGGGTGGATAGTCACAGAGGACAGTGAGACGACCGCGTCCCAGCGAGGGTTGCAGACACTGGGTCAACAAGAGGTCGAGCCAACCGTCTCGGTCAAGCTCCAGATCTGCCGCGTCCGGGATGCCCTGCGCGACCGCGCACTGGCGCAGCCGTGTCAGAGACGCCGCCCACACATCAATGGAGAGCGCGGCTCGGAACAGATCGCCATAGGACACCTGCTCGACTGGCAGCCCGGGGCGGTCCAAGACCACCCGCGCCAGATCGAGCAACTCATCGATGAGGCGCGCGGATTCCCAACCCGGCCGATACCACTCCAGCATGGTGAACTCTGGATGATGCAGACGACCGCGCTCACCGCCGCGAAAGACCTTGCTGATCTGATAGATCGGCCCACTGCCCGCGGCGAGTAGACGCTTCATGTGGAATTCGGGCGAAGTCTGAAGGTAGAGCCGATCGACCGCGGCTGCACTGGCTGGCGAATCCGTCGGCTCCGCCAGACACAAGCTCGCAAGCGCCGGATCGGTTGCGCCAGCGTGTGAAAGGATGGGTGTCTCGACCTCCAGCACACCGAGATCGGCGAAGAAGGCACGGATACGCGCAAGCATCTGCGCGCGCGCGCGCAACGCGGGTAGCGCCGCGCTCGGCCGCCAACTCGACTCAGTCCTTGGCTCGGGAGACATAATCGCCGGTGCGCGTATCCACCTTGATCAGCTCGCCAGTCTGCACGAACAGTGGCACACGCACGATCGCACCGGTTTCGAGCGTGGCCGGCTTGCCGCCGCCGCCGGAGGTATCACCCTTGAGGCCGGGATCGGTCTCGGTGATCGCCAGGACGACGAAGTTGGGTGCCTCGACGCTGAGCGGCACGCCGTTCCAAAGGGTCACCTTGCAGACATCCTCTTCCTTGATCCATTTCGCGGCATCACCCACCGCGTTGGCATCGGCGGTCATCTGCTCGAAACTGGCCGGATCCATGAAGTGCCAGTACTCTCCATCGTTGTAGAGATACTGCATGTCGGTATCATGCACGTCGGCGGCCTCGACCGTGTCGCCAGACTTGAAGGTCTTCTCCACGACTCGCCCGGTCTTCAGGTTGCGTATGCGCACGCGGTTGAATGCCTGGCCCTTGCCAGGCTTCACGAACTCGTTCTCGATGATGTGATATGGATCACCATCCAAGATGATCTTGAGTCCGCCCTTGAACTCATTGGTGCTGTAGAAGGCCATCTGATCCTCGATTGAAAGTGAAGCGAAACTCGTCAATGGTACCCCGAAGCCTCACCGCTTGTCAGACCTCCGATTGGCAAGAGGAGCTGAGGGCGGCCTATCGCAATGTCGACGACCTCCTCGCGGCGCTCGCCCTGCAACCGGCATCCGTGCCGGATCTCGACCGCAACGCCGATTTTCGCCTGCTGGTGCCGCGTCGCTTCGCCGCACTCATGACCCCCGGTGACCCGACGGATCCCTTGTTGCGCCAAGTCCTGCCGCTCGCGGTCGAGCGACAGTCCTGCCCCGGCTTCAGCCACGATCCAGTCGGGGACAACCTTGCCCATCTCGGCGATGGCGTGCTGCGCAAATATGCCGGGCGCGCCCTCTGGATGGTGACACACGCCTGCGCGCTGCACTGTCGCTATTGCTTCAGACGCCACTGGCGGAAGCCTGGACACGGGAGCGCCGCGGCTCGCGGCAAGGCGGCACTCGCGCGGATCGCCGCGGACCCATCGATCACCGAGGTCATCCTGAGCGGCGGCGATCCATTGATGTTGGATGACGCCATGCTTGCTGATCTGATCGAGCGCCTCGGCCGCATCGATCATGTCAAGCGTCTGCGTCTACACACCCGGTTGCCGATCGTGCTACCGTCGCGCGTGACCGGGACGCTCTGCGAGCTGTTGGCGAGCGCGACACCGTCCACCTTGATCGTGATCCATGCCAATCATGCCGCCGAGCTCGGCGAGGAGGCTGCCACGGCCCTCGGACGGCTCACCCATGCTGGCCTGCCACTCCTGAGCCAAAGTGTCTTGCTGCATGGGGTCA
Organism: Gammaproteobacteria bacterium; assembly: GCA_009929855.1. GTDB lineage: Bacteria > Pseudomonadota > Gammaproteobacteria > Chromatiales > Chromatiaceae > Thiocapsa. The sequence continues at coordinate 47,498 of RZZN01000020.1, read as the reverse complement.
ACGACCAGGCGGAGCGACTCGTGGCGCTGAGCGAGCGTCTCTGCGCCTGTGGCGTTCTGCCCTATTATCTTCATCAGCTTGATCCCGTGCAGGGCGCGGCCCATTTCCAGGTCTCCGATCGGCACGCGCTGGATTTGCTCGAGGTTCTGCGCGAGCGACTCCCCGGCTATCTGGTCCCGCGCTTGGTGCGCGAGATCCCTGGGGCACGCTCGAAGACCCCCCTGACCGGGTGAGCCAAGATTGGGCCAGGCATGTCGTCTCGGAGCACGCGACCCCGCCTGGGATATGCGCATGGCGCATGCCTCACCCCGCCAGCGGAGCAGAGACAATGCCAGCTCATCGGGCATCGATCAGGTCATCACCGACCTTGCCATCCCAGCGCCCCCAGTCCCGGACTGTGCCTCGAGCAAGCCGGGCCGATCATCGCACCGACTCGCACGCCGATCCGATCCGCTCAGGGTCTTGGATGTTCCCGGTCTGTTGGGGACAGGTCACTGAGTCGTCGATCTTTTTCAGTGACCAAAACCGCAAAGCCAGTCCCGAGAGTATAGAATGAAGACAATGCGACGCGCGCGGGTCGTCTTGTCCGGCCCGACGATTCGTTTGCCGACTCATCCACGGAGCATCTCCGCTTGACAGATCGCATGACAACCTCACCGGTCGCCTCGCTGACCCTCCTGGCGTTGACCAGCGAGTCCGCGGAGGCCGAGCGCCTGGTCGAGCGTTTGCGCGAGCTGGGCTTGGCGGCCCGGGCGCTGGTGACCACGCGTGCCGAGCGGTTGGACGATCTCTTGCAGCGGCGCGCATTCGACGTGGTCCTCTGGTGGAGCGCGCGCACCCAAGACGACATCGAGGAGTCGCTCGCGCGGCGCGCCGAGCGCAGCGTCGAGATTCCACTGATCATGATCTGCGCCCAGTCCTCCGACCCGGTCGACGACCTCGCCAAGGCCAAGCGGACACGTGCGCGCGACTTGGTGGCTCAGGGTGACGATGCGCGACTGGCCTGGGTCATTCAGCGCGAGTCGGCCACACTTCGCCAGCTGCGTCGACTGCGCGATCTCGCCGGGCGGCTGACTCACTGCGAGCGACGCGCGCTCGACCTGATCGACCGCGCGGAGGATGCGATCCTCCTGGTGCGCGGCGATCAGACGCTCCATGTGAACCCGGCATTCATCCGTCTGCTCGGTTTTCAGACACGTGATGACGCGCTGATGGTCAACTTCCTGGATATGATCATCCCCGAGCAGCGCGAGGTCCTCCGCGACCTCCTGCGCGCCGCTGATCGGCCTGATCAGAATGATCCAATCGAAACCCGGGTGCGGCTCAGGGACACGCGGCGACGCACGATCGAGGCCCGGCTGGCGGCGATCCGCGTCACCCATGACGGCGGGATCTGCTTGCGAATCACACTCTCGCCGGATCGGCTCCATGCACCCGCCTCACCAAGCCACGGCGCCAGTGGACGCGCGACACTCGATGCCGAGATCGAGCTGCGGCTCGGACCCGAGCGTTCGGTTCGCCACCCCTTCGCGGTCTTCTTCGTCCGGGTCGTGCGAGTGAACGAGCTGTTGCGCGATCTCGGACTCACGCATGGTCTCGCACTCATCGACCAGCTTGGGATCCTGCTCGCGGAGGTCGTGGAAGAGCCGCATATCGCCAGCCGCGTGAGTGACGATGGTTTTGGCCTGATCATCGACGGACTCGACGAGCAGGCGGCCGAACTGCTCGCCGAGCGTATCCGCTCGCGGGTCCGCTTGCCCGAGCACGTGACGCGAGCGAGCGAGGATGAGTCCGATTGTGTCGCCGGATATTATCTCGTCAAGGGCGTCGCCCCCGCGGCGGAGGACATCCTCAACGCCGCGCATCGATTATCGGTCTACATCGAGGCCGGACCGATCGATGTCTCCTCCGGGATGCAGATGCCGACCTCACTGGCCGCGCGCGACAAGCAGGCGGCAAGCGAGGATGACGACTCGGAGCTCATGCAGCGGATCCGCATCGCGATCGACAGCGAGCATCTCTGCTTGGTCTACCAGCCCATCATCAGTCTCATGGGTGACAGTCAAGAGAGCTATAGCGTGCTCGTGCGACTGCTCGACGAGAAGGGCGAGCGCGTGCCGGCCAAGGACTTCATCGGCACGGCCATCCGCGGTGGCTTCATCGAAGAGATCGACCGCTGGACCATCTGTACCGCCGTCCGCGCCTTGAGCGAGCAGCGCCGTGCCGGTCATCGCCCGCGTTTCTTCATCAACCTGGCCGAGGATACCTTCAACAATCCCAGCATCATCCTCTGGATCTGCGACTGTCTGCGCGAGCTCGATGTCCGAGGCAACTGGCTCACCTTCCAGTTTCAGGAAGATACGGCAATCGACAATCTGGAGAGCGTGACCAAGCTTGTCGAAGCACTGAAGCAGATCAAATGTCGGATCGCCATCAGTCGCTTCGGCAAGACCGAGCGATCAGAGGAGATCCTGCAAGCCCTGCCGATCGATGTCGTGGTCTTCATGCCGGAATATGCGCGCGGCCTGGCCGATGACCCGACCAAACAAGAGCGGCTCGCCAACCTTGCGACACTCGCGCGCGACTACAAGGTGGCCAGCGTGGTCACCGGGGTCGAGGACGCGCGCACGCTCACGGTCCTGTGGAACGTGGGTGTCGACTATGTCCAGGGCAATTTCCTGCAACGGCCATCACCGACCCTGGAGCTGCAGCCCTAGGTTGATCCAGCCTTGAGCAGGGTGCTGGGTGCTCCCGGCATCCACTCTCCCGCCTCCTGCGTGGACTCGGTCAGTGTCGCCCGGCGCGTGAGCTACCAGGGCATGAACCAGTTCATGAACTGCATGGGTCGGCTGATGCTCTGATTCATCACGCCCATGTCATCGCGCATCACCGACATCGAGCCGGTCATGTGTTGCATGGCGCGATCCATCGTCTGGATACTCGTCAACATCGGCTCCAGTGTATTGACGTCACGCGCCATTGAATCGACGCTGATGGCCATCGTGCGCACGTTACCACTCATCTGTCCGACGCTCTCGGACATCGACTGGATATTGCTTGCCATGACCGTCATGTTGGTGTCGATACTGATGGCCATGTAGTGGACATCCCGAGCGAGACTGAAGATGAGGTAGAACCCATAGGCCGCCAGGATGACGAAGGCGAACATCGAGGGATAGACGATGAGCTCCCAGCGCTTGGCGCTGGTCTCGAAGGCTTGCGAAAGTCGCTCGATGGCGAATGCGTGAAGCTGGGTCTCCTTGACCTCGGAGGCGAGTGCGTCGATCTCGCGCTGCTCTCGCGGGGTCGTCCCCGCGGCTTGCGATTTTCCCCTTGGATCGTCGTGGTTCACCATGGTCTTGGGCGGGCCGTCTCGGTGATCTGATCAGTGAAGTGGATGGTCAAGGCGACATCGGCGCGCGACCAGTAGATCCTTCCTTAGCCCCGAGCCTTGCCAATCGAGCCGCGACGGGTCTCGCTCATCGCTTGACCGTTCACGGCTTCGAGCTTAACAGAAAGGCCGTCCATGGCCAATCCGTCATGGGGCGCCCGGCACGGGGAACGCCTGATGCGCCACCCGACGCCTGTCGATACCGCGTCCGTCATTGGCCCACGCCAGTCAACTCACGAGATTCGGATAGAGCGTCGCCGCGAGGCCGAGGAACTCACGGGCCGCCTTGCCGCGTGATTCAAGCTCGAAGACCGCCAATCCCTCGCTGAATGAGCGTCTGAAGACGGTCCGCTGCGACAGGCGTGGCTTGATGAAACGAATCCCCGGCAATGAGACCAAGGCGGCAGCCGCCTCGTTGGTCTCGCGCACACCCTGATGGGTATCGCCGCGGTTGATGAAGCCGATCACATCGGGTGGGGTCGCGCGTGTGACCGATCCGATCAGTTGGATGAAGCGCTGGGTCGACCAGATATCGGCCTGCGAGGGTGGAACAGGCACGACCACGCGGTCGCACCGGCTCAATGCCACTCGCAGGCTCTCCATGTCCGAGGTACCGATATCGATCAGCGTCTCATCCGCCGCCTTGAGCCGCTCCGGAGTCAGCGCGCGCTTGTCCAGCACCTCGAGCACTGGCGTGAAACCCTCCTCGCGCCGCACGTCGGCGACATCGGTCAGTGTCGCTTGCGGATCGGCGTCGATGAGCTGGACCCGCGCACCGGCCATGGTCAGCCACACCCCCAGATTGAAGGTGAGCGTGCTCTTGCCCGAGCCACCCTTCAAGCTCCCGACGATCGTGATCATTCAGTATCCAAAAATAAGGTCGGCCCGTCTCCGGGGTTGCCGCGCATCATGGCACCTGGTGCTATTGCGCGGGCGCTGGCATCTCGGTACGAGAGTAGCCCGCCGGTACCGTGAAGAGATGATCCGGCTGCTCGCCGACACTGATCGACTTGAGCTCGCGCACGAAGCCGCCAGGAAACTCCTCGCGCACCGAGAGCTTCAGCTCAGGATCGAACCATTGCAAGCTGCGACTCGGCGGCTGCTTCGCCGATGTGGTCGTCATCTCCCATTTTTCGACCGTGCGACCATCGAGCGTCTCGGTCCCGATCAGCGCCAACTCCATGGTATCGCCATTGGGCATCAGATGCTTCAGCGGCAGACCGCGCTCGGTGTCGATCCATTGCGCGCCCTGCAGTGTCTGACCCTCGTGGGTCATCTGCATCTCCCACTTGACCGCCGGACGGCCCGCGACCAGTTCCTCTCCGGCTCGCCGACAGCTGAATCCAGGCATGCCGGCACAGGGATCGGTCTCGGCGGAAGGAGCGGGACGCGCGACCGGTGCCTCGCCGGGTGGCGCGCCACGCTCCAGATAGGTCTGCTGATCCGGGAACAGGATCCACTCCATGCGACGCTTCTCGTCACTGATGCGCACGATCTCGCGGCCCTGTTGAGACATCTCCATGCGCACACGCCCATCCCCCACGAACATCCGCCCGGTCGTGGTTTGACCGTCGGGGCCGCGGCTGATCATCTCAGCTGAAAATTGGACACCGGCGACCTCGGCGTGCGCGAATGACGCCAATGAGGTCACCAGAACGATACCCGCAATCGCAGTCAAGTCACGTCTCATCATCAGATCCTCTTCGATCGACCTTTGATTGGGCCCGCGCACCGTCTCGGCCGATTCGATGCACGAGATACCGCCGCACTCATTCGAGAATCCTCGCTCACGATCGCCTAGGGCCGGGGCGGCTCGAAGCCCTCGTAGACACTAGGCGGCGGTGTCAGCGCATCCATCAGACGCGGATGTCGCGGCACCGTCGGCGGGCGCTCACCCGGCGGTGAGGCGAGCGGACGCCAGTGAGACCCCTGATCCTGTCGTCCTCTCTCCTGCTCGGTCAAGGGACGAAAGCGGTACAGGTCCTGCCCTGCCCCGACCTGACTCGCATCCGAGCCGAGCGGCGGATCGCCACGAAACCGATAGCGTGTCTCAGATCCCGGCCCACCCGCGCCCTCGCGAATCGGCGGGCGAGCGTGATCATCCCAGTGCGACTGCTCAGGCGCGACGTCGAGCGACCGCCAACCACCCCCCCAGGAATCATCTCTCGTGGACCCTGGAGGCGCCGACCAACCCCCATCGGTGGCACCGTCGTGGGGCCAGCGGTCAGCCGCGCCCGCCTGCGCGGACAGCCCAGACACCAGCCAGACGCTGATCAGCGTGCGCCCAACGGCATGCGCCGTCCATCCAATCGGAGTCCGCATCACTGCGAACCATTCCAGCCACATGGGTGCCCTCGCATCCGTTGAGCAATCGTCCAAAGGTGTCGCACCGCGACCGATCAGCGCACATCCGGATCAGTGTCATCCTCGACTTTCAAACGGATCCCGCGCCGTGGCGCCTTTTTCTGCATCGACTGCAGACCCGGATCCTGGGTCGCGCCAGGCTTGGCGGCGGGCTTCTTGGATACCGTCTTTTTCGCCGCGGAGGCCTGTTTGGCGCTGCTCGAAGCGGGCGCTGAGGCGCTGCGCGTGGTCTGTGCCGACGCTCCGGCGGCGGGTGCGGTCACGGCTGCCGAGGCATCCGTCGTGGCCGCCGCGGACGCCTCCGTGGCAGCGGGCCGGGCCGCTTGCGGGCGCTCCGGACGGGGGGTACGCGTCTTGGAACGGCTCTTCACCAGATCCAGCAGCAGCACGCCGATTCCCCGTAGCGCATAGAGAAAGAGCACGAAACCCTCGACCAGCTTGCCGAACAAGCGACTGACACCACCGCCCTCGGTGCGCCGCGGCTTGTCCGCGGCTGGGGCCAGATCAGTGCGACAGGGCAGATCGATGCCAGGCGGTGCGGTGGCGGCGGCGACCCGACACATGTCATCCGCCGCGGACACGCAACCGAGTGGGATGACGATCAGGGTCAACACGGTCGAGACCAACACGCCAGACAAGAGCGACACCGCCATCCCCTGGAAGATGGGATCGGTGATGATCACGCTCGATCCGGCCACCAAGGCCAGGGCGGTGATGACGATCGGACGCGTGCGGATCTTGCACGAGCGAATCATGGCCTCTGCCACGGGCACGCCCTTATGGATCTCGTGGATGGCGAAATCGACGAGCAGGATGGAATTGCGCACGATGATGCCCGCAAGTGCGATCCAGCCGATCATCGAGGTCGCGGTGAACTCACCGCCGAGCCCAAGATTGAACATGATCGCATGCGCCGGGATGATCCCCAGGAGTGTCAGCGGAATGGGTGCCATGATCACCAGTGGGATGCGGAAATTGCCGAACTCCCAGACCACGAGGATGTAGATCAGCACCAAGGCGACGGCGAAGGCCGCGCCCATGTCGCGGAAGGTCTCGTAAGTGACGGTCCACTCCCCAGCCCAGGTGAAGCCCAGGCGGCTGCTGTCGGGCGGCGGGCCGACCCAGAAGACCGCATCCTCCCCATCCGCCGCACCCTTCGGCTGGGTCCCGTCGGGAGCCGTGTAACCCTGGCGCTCGAGCAGATTCTCCACTTGCAGCATGGCATAGACAGGCGCGGCCAGCCGTCCTCCGACATCGGCCACGACGTATTCCACGGGACGCAGATCCTTGTGATAGATGACGTCCTCCTCGGGGGTGAGCTGGAATTCGCCGAGCTCGCGCAAAGGCACCGTGAAGCCCATGTTGGATTGGATCGGGAGATCCCCGAGACGCTCGATCTGGGAGCGCTCGGCAAGGGGCACCTGCAGCACGATCTGCACGGGCTCGTGTCCGATCTGGCGTCCCGACTGCGGCTTGATATCACCGATCGGGATCCCGCCGAGGGCCATGGAGAGGTTGCGATTGATGGTGTCGACCGAGATCCCGCGCCGCACTGCCTTCTCGTTGTCGACGTTGAATCGCCAATAATCGTAGGCGCCACGCAGATGATTGTCGACGTCACGCGCGCTCTCGGCCTGCGCGAGGATCTCGGTGAGATCACGCGCGAACTGACGTCGCAGCTCCGGGCTCGGTCCATAGACCTCGGCCACCACCGATTGCAGCACCGGCGGACCCGGCGGCATCTCGACGACCGCGAAGGTGGCACCCGTACCCTCGACCAGCTTGGTCAGCAGGTCGCGCGCCTCCACGGCGATCTCATGGCTGGTGCGCTTGCGCTCGTTCTTGTCGGTCAACTGCACCTGCAGCTCGCCCAGCCAGGGATCACTGCGTAGATAGTAGTGCCGCACCATGCCATTGAAATCGAAAGGCCGCGCCGTCCCCGCGTAGAGCTGAATGGCGGTGACCTCGGGTATGACGCGCAGCTTCTCGGCCATGCGGTGGGCGAGGTTGACGGTCTCCGGCAGGGCCGTCCCCTCTGGCATGTCGAGCACGACCGAGAACTCGGGCTTGTTGTCCAGCGGCAGCATCTTCACTGCCACCCAGTTGAAATAGAAGAACGACAAGGTCAGGAGGAAGGTGCCCCAGAGGGTCAGCTTGAAGAGCACCCGCTTGCCACGGTTCTCGATCAGTGGCGTGAGGATCTTGCGATAGAGCTTCTCGAGACGCTCGGCCTCATTGTGCTCGCGCTTCTCGGCGGCCTCGAGATATTTCATCGAAGGCCGTAGCCACTTGGAAATGGCGAAATAGGGCGTGAAGACGAAGGCCGCGAACAGTGAGATGAACATGGCCACCGAGCCCAGGATCGGGATCGGCGCCATGTAGGGGCCCATCATGCCGCTGACGAAACCCATCGGCAGGAGCGCGGCGATGACCGTGAAGGTGGCGAGGATGGTTGGATTGCCGACCTCGCGCACCGCGTCGATCGCGGTATGTTCGTCGGTCCGACCCTCCTCCAGCCAGCGTCGGTAGATGTTCTCCACCACCACGATGGCATCGTCGACGAGGATGCCGATCGAGAAGATGAGCGCGAAGAGACTGACCCGGTCGATCGTGTAGTCGGTGACCCAGGCGACGAAGACCGTCATGAAGAGCACGACCGGGATGACCAGCATGACCACGATGGCCGGGCGCACCGCACGGAATGCGAGCAAGACCAGAATGACCACGAAGAGCGTGGCCTTGATCAGCTTGCCGATCAGCTCCGAGACCTTCTGATCCGCCGACTGACCATAGTTGCGCGTGATGCTGACCTCGACATTGTCGGGGATGCGGCTGCCCTTGAGCTCCTCGATCCGCTCGATGATGGCGTTGGCGACCGTCACGCCATTGGTCAGCTCCTTCTTGGCGATCGCGATGGTCACCGCCGGTCGACCATCGGCGACCTCTCCAACCTCAGCGGACAGTCCCGTGTAATAGGACACCAGCTGGCGCGCGTCCTCTGGCCCCTGACTGACCCGTGCAACGTCGTACATGTAGACGGGGAGGTTGTTGAAGGTTCCGACCACCAGCCGATTGATGTCCTCGACCCCGGTCAGGAAGGCACCCGTGGTGACCGAGAAGCGTGCGCCGCTCGACTCCAGACCACCCGCGACCTGCTCGGCGTTGGCACTGGTCAGCGCTTGCGCCACCTGATCGAGACTGATCTCATAACCGGAGAGGCGCTCGGGCAGCACGTCCACCGTGACCTGCTCGCGCCGCCCGCCGACGATGAAGGCATTGCCCGTATCCTTGACCTGCTTGACCGCCTGCAGCACATCCTGCGCCAACAGACGCAGTTGCCCGTCGTCCACGTCCGGGATGCCATTTGCGTCGAGATCACGCGACCAGAGCGTCAGGGTCACGATGGGCACATCGTCGATCCCCTTGGACTTGATCAGGGGCGGCATGACGCCCGGCGGGATCTTGTCCATGTTCGATGAGATCTTGTCGTTGACCTTGACCAGCGAGGGCCCCATGGACTCACCGACCTTGAACTCGACGGTGACCATGCCCTGGCTGCGCTCAGAGGCCGAGTAGACATGCTTGACACCAGGGATCTCGCTCATCATGCGCTCGAGCGGTTGGATCGCCATGTTGGTGACTTGCTGGGCCGAGGCACCCGGATACTGCACCATGATGTCGATCATGGGCACCGAGATCTGCGGATCCTCCTGCCGTGGCGTGAGGACGAGACCCATCAGTCCCATGAGCAGCATGGCGACATAGAAGAGCGGTGAGAGCGGCGAGCGAATGAAGAAGCGCGCGGTGCGGCCGGCGATTCCCAGATCAGCCTCGTTGTAAGCTGGATCCTTGCGCTCGTTCGGGGTAGCGGTAACGTCTTGGCTCATGTCGAATCCCGTTTAACGACTGGTCGCGACAGTGGTGCAGCAGGTCTTGAGTGGGTGGTCATCGGCTCGCGATGCCCCTCCGCCCAGCTGTCGCACTAGCGATCGGCGGGGCCACCGCTCGCCCAGCCCGCGGTCACCCGCGGCCCAGGGTTGCTCAGCACGCGCTCGCCCGCCCGCAACCCGCTGAGCACCGTCACCATGCCCCCGCTGAGCTCTTCGCCAACACGGATCAACCGCAGTTGTGGCTCACCGCGCTCGTTCACCACGTAGACACCGGGGAGACTGCCGTTGTAGCGCACCGCGGTGGTCGGGATGACGGGATTGGCCCGCGCCGGCGCACCCAGATCGGGCACCAGTACCTTGGCATACATTCCAGGCTCGGAGACTCCTTGGGGGAGATCGAACTTGATCTTGACCGTGTGACGCTGCGGATCGGCCATCGGGAAGATTTGGGCGACCCGCACCGGGACGCGACGATTGTCCGGATCCAGCTCGGCTTGAACCATCATGCCGTCGCGCAACCCTGGACGCAGCCGCGCCGGCACGTCGACCTCGACTTGCAGATATTCCACATCGGCATAGGTCAGCAGCGGCTGTCCGGGCTGCACGGTATCTCCAACCTCGATCATCTTGCGCGTGATGACGCCATCGAAAGGCGCGATGCTGCGTGCGTCGCGAATCCGGGAGTCGAGCGCCTGGAGCTCGGCCTGCAGACGCAGCAGGGCGTTCTGCGCCTCCTGGATCTGGATCCCCGAGGCAAAGAGGTCGGCGGAGCGCTCGGCGGTGCGATCGCGCTCACCCATGAAGGTCTCCGCGGGACGCGTGAACATCTGATCGAAGAGGTTGGGCAGGCCCATGCCGCCGACCGTCGAGCGTGACTGAGGCGAATAGATCTCGCGCGAGTATTGCACGCCGGCGTTCCTGAGCTGAGCGTCAGCGCTTGCCATTTGAGCCATCAGGGCACGCCGATTGGCGAGCAGCTCCTGATCATCGATCGCCACCAGCAGATCCTTCTCGCGGAAGGTGTCACCCTCGCGGCCGGCCAGGAAATTGACCCGACCAGGCAACTGGGCGGCCAAGGTGACCTCTTTGTAGGGGATGACACTGCCGCCGAGCGACACGGTGGACGCCCCCTGTGCCTGCTCAACGACGAAGGTCGGCCCAAGATCGGCCAGCACTGGCCCCGCCACGACACAGGCGAGCATGCAAGCAAGAGAGGCGTTTCGCATCATGATAGACATCGGATCGCACACCAAACACTGAATTGTATTGTCGCACGCCCGGGTCGCTTCATTCTGGGTGTAGTCGGACTCGGACCTGCCGTGGACACCGAGCCTCATCCAGGGCCCGGCGCTCATCCGTCAAGGTTCGACGGCATTCGGGGGCGGGCCGCGCGTGCCTGTCCCCCTCGGCAAAGTGGATTGACGCTAAATTCTAAGACGACACACCGTCGCAGTATGCCTGGAGCGATACTCGACATTCAAGCAAATGAAACACCGCAACCGCGCGAGCCCCGCGCTGACATGCGCCAAGCCATGACACTCGACATGAGTCGACTCAATGGCTTTCGATCGCGACCGCGACACCCCTGGTCAGCCCGGCGGCTATGCCGGATCGCTCGCTTCGTTGTACCATGCGTTGATGACAACCGCCGCGGATCCACCGGCGCGGCACTGGCCAGGCGCCGCAACAGGTTCGACCACCGCAAGCCACGCAGCGTCAGCCGCCGCCCGGCGGCATGCGCTCTTCATGAAGTGACGAGGACCCATCCGAGATGCCGTCGACCGCCGCCGCACTCCAGCAACGTCTGCACGAGCTCGAGACTCACCTGGAGCAAGAGAATCCGGTCCTTCTCAACGCCATCCAGAGCTTTCGCGCGCTCGATCGCATCGCGTACGGGATGGAGCTGATGGCCACCAGTCAATCATTCGCCACGCAGGTGCCCTGGTGGCCGCTCATCTCCATCCTCGGCACCTTCTCGGCGGGCAAGTCGACCTTCATCAACGATTTTCTCGGGAAGAAGCTGCAGCGCACCGGGAATCAGGCCGTGGATGATCGCTTCACGGTCATCGTCTACAGCCCCGAGTCGGTCAGCCACGCACTCCCCGGCGTGGCGCTCGACTCGGATCCCCGCTTCCCCTTCTATCAGATCTCGCGGGAGATCGATCAGGTCGCCGGTGGCGAAGGCCGCCGCATCGATGCCTACCTTCAGCTCAAGACCTGTCGCAGTGACCGCCTGCGCGGACGCATCCTGATCGACTCGCCCGGTTTCGACGCCGACGCGCAGCGCAACGCGATCCTGCGCATCACCGATCATATGATGGATCTCTCCGATCTGGTGCTGGTTTTCTTCGACGCCCGTCACCCCGAGCCGGGGGCGATGCGCGATACCCTCAAACACCTGGTCAAGGACACCATCCAGCGGCCGGACTCGGGCAAGTTTCTCTACATCCTCAATCAACTCGACACCGCCGCCAGCGAGGACAATCCCGAGGACGTCGTCGCGGCTTGGCTGCGTGCCATCGGCGAGGCCGGCCTGACCGCTGGGCGCTTCTACACCATCTATAGCTCGGAATCGGCGGTTGCCATCCCGGATGAGTATCGCCGCCAGCGCTTCGAGAAAAAGCGTGACCATGATCTGGCCGAGATCCTGCTGCGCATGGAGCGTGTCGAGATCGAGCGCGCCTACCGCATCATCGCCGCGCTGCGCGAGACCACGCGTGGGCTCATGAACGAATCCGCGCCGATCCTGCATGATGCCATGCGCCGGTGGCGCGCTCGCACCCTCCTCGTCGACACCCTGCTCCTGCTGATCGTGGGCGCGGCATTCCTCTACTGGAGCATCCGCGCGGGTCATTGGCAGGATCTGACCTATGCCCCGCCATGGCTGGACTGGCTGAGCGCACAGATCGTCTGGGCACGGGAAGGCCTCATGGGGGCAGTGATCACGGCGGCCGTGCTGGTCCACTTCGGTGTCCGCCGGTTGGCGGCCAAGAGCGTCATCCCGCGGCTGCGCAAACAGATCGCGAGCAAGCATCCCCCGGGGGATCTGCTGCGGGCCTTCCAGGCCGGCACGCGCTTCTTCCGGCCCGTGCTCATCGGCACCCCGGTCGGATGGGGCAGCCTGACCAAGTCACGCTTGGAAGACGTGCTGCAAAGCTGCGAGAATTACGTGCAGACACTCAACGAGCGCTTCACCAATCCCAAAGGACTGCGCGAGCCCCTGCCGGGCCGATCCGGCACACCCTCCTCCACCGATTCGGCTGGCTCCTCCGCCTCCAGCTAGTCGCGGGGAGCGCATCACGCGAGGATCACCGACACCATGAGCGCACCAAACATTGATCGGTCGAACGGACACCGGATCGAGGTCCCGCCGGCTCCCCAATGGCCCGCGTTGGACGAGCGCGCCAAGACGGATCTCAAGGCCCGGATCAAGGCGCGATTGCGCGCCGAGCAGGCGGTGCTGGTTGCCCATTATTACACCGATGGCGACCTCCAAGCGCTCGCCGAGGAGACCGGCGGCTGTGTCGCCGACTCACTCGAGATGGCGCGCTTCGGCGCGGCGAGCGATGCGCGCACGCTCGTCGTCTGTGGCGTGCGCTTCATGGGCGAAACCGCCAAGATCCTCAATCCCGAAAAACGCATCCTGATGCCGGATCTGCGCGCGACCTGCTCGCTCGACGAGAGTTGTCCCGCGGAGGAGTTCACGGCCTTTTGCGACGCGCACCCGGACCACACGGTCGTCGTGTACGCCAACACCAGCGCGGCCGTCAAGGCGCGCTCGGATTGGGTGGTGACCTCCAGCATCGCGCTACCCGTCGTCGAGCATCTCGCCGCTCAGGGGCAGTCGATCATCTGGGCGCCGGACAAGCATCTCGGTCACTATGTCGAGCGCATGACCGGCGCGCGCATGCTGCTCTGGGATGGCGCCTGCGTGGTCCATGAGGAGTTCAAATCATTCGCGCTCGAGCGTCTGCGCGCCTTGCATCCCGAGGCGGCGGTCCTCGTCCATCCCGAGTCACCGGACGAGGTCGTCGATCAGGCCGACGTTGTCGGCTCGACCACCCAGCTCATCAAAGCCGTGGCCGAGTTGCCCAACCGTGAGTTCATCGTGGCCACGGATGCTGGGATCTTCTGGAAAATGCATCAGGTCGCACCCGACAAGCACCTGATCCCAGCCCCCACCGCCGGCGAGGGCGCCACCTGCGAGAGCTGCGCGCATTGCCCTTGGATGGCGATGAATGCACTGCAAAACTTGGAGCAGGTGCTCATCAAGGGTGACCAGGAGATCCAGATCGATCCGCGGATCGGCGAGCGCGCGCTGGTCCCGATCCGACGCATGCTCGAGTTCGCCCGCGCGCGCGGAATCGGAACACGTCGAGACGCCGACTGACGCCCCGCGGATTCGTGCGCGGTGGGGCGAGCACACCGCCCAACAGCGCCACGAGCGAGCGGTGATTGTGCCGCGACCAGGCAGGCGACGTGCCGCCAGGATGATCGGGGCACGGACGCGCAGGATCCGCTTCGTGCCCGTCACCCATGGTTCAATCAGTGGCCTCAACCCGACTGAAAAAAAGGGTTGTCTCGAGTCTTTCCTGGTTTGATGCGCCCGCCCCCGCCGCTTGGCAAGCAGGGTCGGGATGACTTAACATCGCGACCAATAAGACCAAACGAATCGCGTCTCGTGCGTGTGACACCGCCAGTGTTGGCGTATCCGATCGCTCGGCGCAGACCAGAGATGAGGATGTTCGTTCATGCCCGATTCCCGCAGCTCCAAAAGTCGTCGGCTGCCCATCGCGCTTGCCTTGGTGTTCGTCGCCGGCATCGCCTTCACCGCGCTCGTGAACACTGGAATCGCGTATACGAACCGCATGGAGCTCTGCGTGTCCTGTCACAGCATCCAACCTGCCTATGAGGAATATCGGCAGACGATGCATTTCAAGAATGCATCTGGCGTACAGGCCACCTGCGCCGATTGCCACGTGCCTCAGTCTTTCCTGCCCAAGCTTCAAGCGAAGCTGTTGGCGGCGAAGGATGTGTATCACGAATTCAAGGGAACGATCGACACGCCAGAGAAATTCGAGGCGCATCGCTGGACGATGGCCAATCGGGTCTGGGATCGAATGAAGGCGACTGATTCCGAAACCTGCCGCTCCTGCCACGACTTCTCCAACATGGATCTATCCGCGCAGAGTCGCTCCGCGCGCAGCCGCCATGGGGCGGCCGAAGACCGTGGTCTGACCTGTATCGATTGTCACAAGGGGATCGCGCATCATCTCCCCGACGAGCCCGAGGCGATGCAAGACATGCGGGAGGACATGGAGCGAGATGCGACCTAGGCACGCTCGACAATCCACCGATGCGAGGACCGACATGAGCATCCACGTCGCACCAAACCGGGCTGGCCCCACCATCAGGCTGGGCACCTGGCTCATCGTCGCTGGTCTGATGTGCGCCCAGGCAGCCCTCGCTGACAGCGATCCGGGCAAGGAGATGCGCCTGGCGGCCATGATCGGTGACACCGAGGCCGTGGCCGAATGGCTGGATCGGGGTGTCGCGGTGGACGCAGCCAACGAATTCGGCAAGACTGCGCTGATGATCGCGGTCGAAACCGACGATCTCGCGACCGTCTCGCTCCTGCTCGCCCGCGGCGCCAATGTCAACGCGCGCACGGTGGCCAGCTGCACACCCCTGACCACCGCGGCCGAGCAAGGCAACATCGCCATCACCGCACTCTTGATCGAGCGCGGCGCCAATGTTCACGACCGCACCCGCGCCGGCTGGGACGCGCTCATGATCGCCTCGCGCTATGGCATCTCCGACATGGTCGATCAGCTGCTGTTCCGGGGCGCTGATCCCAAGGCATCCGATCGCGATGGGCGCAGCGCGCTCATGCTCGCCGCCATGCACGGGCAGACGAGCGTCGTCGATCAGCTGATCGCGGCCGGGGCCGAGCTCGAATCGCGCGATCGCGAGGGCGACACGGCGCTGTTGCTCGCCGCCGATCATGGACACTGGGAGCTGGCGCACCGCTTGATCGAGCATGGCGCGGCGATCGATGCGCGAGACGACATGGGGGCCACGCCACTCATCCTCGCCGTGAGCCAGGGACATCCCCAGTCGGTCACGCTCCTGCTGGCGCGCGGGGCCGATCCGAATCTGCAAGACGAGGATGGGACCACCGCACTGATGGAGGCGGTGCTCACCAATCATGCCGATCTGATCTCGGCCCTCTTGGCCCATGGCGCCAACCCGGCTCTGACCAACCGCGCCGGTCATACCGCCGCCGATTTGGCGGCTCAGCAAGACAATCAAGAGGCCGTCGCCATCCTGGCGGCACCTCCCAGAACTTGAATCTAAGGATGCGAAGCCGGTACGCGACTCCAATAACGCCGGCCGCATGACCCCATGCATCGAGGGAGCATCGTGCAAGACTCCCCGTCTGCATCCAGGCGGATAACGCCAAGACCGTCAACAAGACCGTTCCAGACCATTAGGAGGAAGTATGGCCACCATATCACCCAGACTGGCCCTGATCGTCGGGTCACTCGCGCTCGGACTCTCGTCCGGTGCGCAAGCTGAAGCCACACCCGAGATGCTTGGCAATACCTGCGCTGGATGTCACGGCACGCTTGGTCAGAGCAACGGGCCAGCATCACCCACCATCGCTGGCATCAACCGCGACGTCTTCATCGACACCATGGAGCGTTACAAGAGCGGCGACATCTATTCGACCATCATGGGGCGGATCGCCAAGGGCTATACGACCGAAGAATTCGAGAAGATGGCCGATTTCTTCAACACCCAGGAGTTCGTCCCCGCCAAGCAGGCCTATGCCGAGGCACTGGTGGAACAGGGCGCCAAGCTGCATGACAAGCAGTGCGAGTCCTGTCACGCCGAGGGCGGCATGCCTCTGAAGGACGAGGAGACCGGCGAGGATGCCGAGGAATTCTTCCTCCTGGCTGGCCAGTGGACCCCTTACCTGCAATTCACCCTGCAAGACTTCCGTGAAGAGCGTCGCGAGATGCCGAAGAAGATGAGAGACAAGCTGGAAGCGGTGCTCAAGAGCGATGGTGAGGACGGGGTCGCCGCCCTGCTCGCCTTCTACGCCAGCCAGCAGTAACGCCACCGGAGAGGAATGGAATGAACATCAGCAGACGTGATTTTGTGAAAGTGGCTGGCGCCGCGACCGCGGTCGGCCTCGTCGGCGCCCCACACCTCGCCCTTGGGGCCAGTCAAAAGGTGGTGATCGTCGGTGGCGGAACCGCCGGCGCGACCGCCGCCAAGTACATCAAGATGGCCGATTCAAGCATCGATGTGACCCTCATCGAGCCTAATCCTGAATATGTCACCTGCTATCTCAGCAACGAGGTGATCGGCGGTGACCGCGCCTACGATACACTGCGGGTCAGCTACGACGGACTCAAGGCGCGTGGGATCAATGTCGTCCAGGATTCGGCCAGCGGAATCGATCCCGACAAGAAGGTCGTGAAGACCGCGGGTGGAGCCGAATTCGGCTATGACCGTTGCATCGTTGCGCCCGGCGTCGAGATCCTCTACGACAAGGTCGAGGGTTACAGCGAGGCGGCCTCCACCAAGCTGCCACATGCCTGGAAGGCGGGCGAGCAGACCCAGATCCTGCGCAAACAGCTCGAGGATATGGAAGACGGTGGCGTGGTGATCATCTCGGCCCCAGCCAACCCCTTCCGCTGCCCGCCCGGACCGTATGAGCGTGCCAGTCAGATCGCCCATTACCTCAAGGCCCACAAGCCCAAGTCCAAGGTCCTCATCCTCGATGCCAAGCAGGCCTTCTCCAAGCAGGGTCTGTTCACCAAGGGCTGGGAGCGTCTCTATGGCTATGGCACGGACAACGCCTTGATCGAATGGCTGCCGGGTCCGGACAATGCAGTGGTCACGGTCGATGCCGACGGCATGAAGGTCGAGACCGGTTTCGGCGACGAGATCGAGGGCGCCGTCATCAACATCATCCCGCCACAGCGTGCTGGCGAGATCGCCCAGATCGCCGGTCTGGCCGATGAGAGCGGCTGGTGCCCGGTCGAGGCCAAGACATTCGAATCCAAGCTGCACAAGGGCATCCATGTCATCGGTGATGCCTGTATCGCCTTCGCGATGCCGAAATCGGGCTATGCGGCCAATAGCCAAGCCAAGGTTGCCGCGGCAGCCGTCGTCGCCATGCTCAAGGGCGAGGAGCCGGGCACACCCTCCTACGTCAATACCTGCTATTCCATCGTCGGCACCGATTACGGGATCTCGGTGGCAGGTGTCTACAAGCTCACCGAGGATGGCACGGCCATCGCCGATGTCGAGGGCGCGGGCGGTGTGACGCCGGCCGATGCACCCGATTGGGCGCTGGCGCGCGAGGTGCAGTATGCCTATAGCTGGTACGAGAACATCGTCCGGGACTCCTTTGGCTGAGCCGAGCACGACCGCGTTCGTGGTTTGACTCGACGTCAGGGGCCGCAAGGCCCCTGTTTTCTTGTCATGACCACCATCACCCATTGCCGTGCGTGCCGACAACGCATGCGCGTGAAGGCTTCGGATCAGGCGCGTCGATGGCCTGGCCAGATGATTCGCCCCGGCCCCCCAGCGCCGCGCCCTGCCGCAACGACCATCAGAGCCTTGCGCCATCCAAGGCACAGCGCTCACCCGTTCCGAGCCAGAAGGCGAGGCTCTTGTCGAGGAAGTCATCCCACGGCATGTAGTGTGATCCGTCACACGAGAAGTTCAGCCCCACGATCCCGTTGAAGATGTTCAGCGAGCCCGAGCGCAGATAGATGGTCTCATCCATGAAGCGCAGCGCCTTGAAGGTTCTGAAGACCTCGCTGACATGATTCAGCGCAATCGCCGCATCCTTTGGGTAGGGATGGCGGGTATAGGCGAGACAGATCCCAGGATCGGCGAGGTCCTCATAGTCGAGCAGCCTGAAACGATAGGGATCCTCGATGAGCCAGAGTGTCGCCCGCGAGCTGGAGAAATGCAGCTTGCCATGGAAGACACCATGTGCCGCGATGAGCTCGACGATCAAGTCCAGGATCTCGTCGATGCGTTGATCCATGAGGCTTTCGACCCGCTCCTGATTGAAGAGTCCGCCGCGGATCGCCGGGTCGCCCTTGAGCTGGATCCATTGACCCGGCTGGGTATAGAGCTCGCGTGTCAATGGCAACTCACGCAGATCGAAATCGGCCCCGAGAAAGCCCAAGAGTCTTCCCGCCTCGTCCTCGATGCGTTGGATGGCGGTCAGCGATGGACGCCGCGCGTTGCGGCTGATGTACACCGGCGACAATGAAAACCGAGCCCCGGCGAGCGCCTCGGTCAGATAGGGACGCTCACGCCGATCTCGCCCGATGTGCTCGGACAGTAGTCCCTGCGGCGAGACGTTCGCGGTCAACTGCCGCGCATCCTGGTCCAACACATAGAGGTATTTGCACGAGACCAAACCCGGCAATGCGGCCATGAGGATCCGCTCCAGCTCCTCCCGATCGCACCAATGCGCTCGGCAGGGCTCGACCAACCGACCAAGCAAGGTGGCCAAGCGCCCGTGCAACAACATGCGTTGACGAGCGACGACGGTCTTGAGCACTTGGCTCATGTCTGAGATCTCCAGAGTCTTGAATCGATGGCGCGATTCTATACTCATCGCGCAATGGACCGAGAAACCGAACGCCCAGGCTCACTCGCTCGCCGATCGATCCTCGCACTCAGCGAGCGCCTGGGCGGACTCGATGCGCAAGCGTCCGAAGACGAGTAGTGCCCCGAGCAGCAATGCGGCCTCGAGCATGAAGGCCGTGCCATAGGCGATCAGCGTCTGCCCAGTGGTCAGTCGATTCATCAGATCGACCACGCCAGCGCCGAGCAGACTTGCCAGCGCGCGGCCCAGCTGGTGACCCAGACCCCAAACGCCGAGCAGCAGACCAGCGCTCGCGAGACTGGTGAAGGCAAGGGTCTGAGCCAGCAGACTGGCGGCGGCCAGGCCGCTGCTCAGTCCCATGGCGAGTACGCTCGCACGCAGCAGCCAGACCTCCTGGAGCAGCCCCGCGAGGATGACGAGTGGAAAGAGTGGCACGAGGAGCAGCACCCCGAGACGAAAGAGTCGCGCCAGACCCAGCCAAGGGATCAGCAGCAATCCCGAGAGCAGGATCGAGGACAATGCCCCCAACCCCCAGAACATGGTGAGTTGGGTCGTCGCGGCGACATCCATGCCCAGCACCAGACCAGCATAGGGCTCCATCAGCACGTCCTGCATCTGGGTACCGAGCAGGGTCAGGGTGATGACGAGGATGAAACGACGCGCCTGGGGATCGGACCAGACCAGTGTGTGAAAGCGTGTCCAGAATGACGAGGCACGTGCGCGTGCCATCGCCACGCGATGAGGCTCGCCACGCGGCTCTTGTCCCCAGGCCGCGAGGATCGAGAGTACCACCGCCGCAAGGGCGATGAGGGTCACCACCAGGATCAGACGCTCCGTGCTGTAGGGTCGCAAGGCGAGCCCGACCAGACCCGCGCCGATCACCATCCCGATCAGCTTGACGACCTCGTAGAGATTGGCCGCCCGCGAGCGTGGCACGCCGGGCGCGAAACGATCGGCCAGCAGGGCCTGGAAGGTATTGCCCGCCAGATTGCGTCCCACGCCATAGAGAACGAGCGCCGCCAGGATCAGCACGCTCGCTAGACTCGCTCGCTCAGGCTGTTGCACCACCAGAAGAATCGCGCCCGCGGCACCGAGACCAGAGAGCACCGCCCCCAGCATGAGATAGGGCTCGCGACGCCGGCCAAACAACGGATAGGCGTCCGAGAGATGACCGAGCCAGACGCGCAAGGGACTGACCAAGAGCGGGATGGCGACGAAGAGTCCGGCCAGGATGACAGGCAGCCCGAGCTCGACCACCATGACGCGATTGACGATGCTCCCGGCCAGGATCGAGAGCAGTGTCAGACTCAATGGCAGTGCCCCGAGTCGGATCAGATCGAAGTGACATCGCACGATGGGTTCCATTCACGTCAGGCTGGTCTTGCGTCGATGCTATCGCGCCGCATGTGAAACGCGCGGCGGCATGATCGCACCGTGAGGTGCTGTCAGCTCGGGCAGCGGGCAGATGACCCCAAACGAGACCGCTGGCCTCAGTCCACGGGATTCGCCTCGGCGACTCGCCGCCCAAGGCTGTATTGGATCCGGGTTGGACCGCCCTTGAGCTCGCGGGTGAGCCAAGCGACATGCAGATCACCCGCCGCGTCGAGCACCAGCGTGGGATGAGATTGCTCGGTCGGGCCCGAGGCAACTGGCAGGAGCAGATCCTCGCTCCAGCCCCCGTCCACGAGCCAGCTCAGCGCGATATCACCCTGGCCCTCACGCTCGTCGGTCCAGCCGACCACCAGGGTGCCATCCGCATGACCTGAGGCCGTGACGTGCCACTGTGCCGCCAGTCCGCTGAAATCATCCTGGATGCGCTCGTTGGGTCCGAATCCGGGTCCGCCAGGGCCATCCGGGGTGAAACGTGCACCATAGATGTCGTATCCGTCCCTGAAGTTGCGCTTATCCTCCCAAACGGCCAGCAAGCGATCCTCACCAGCGCGCGCGAGTGCGACGCGCGCGACCCCGTGGCCCGCCCCATAGGGCATCTCGGGCCCAGGTGGATCGGCGCTGATTCGGGTCGGAGCCGCAAAGCGACAGGTCTCGCCGGGCGCCCCGATCGCCGCCATGATGATGGTATGCCCGGGGCGACGGTCCTCCCAGGCAACGACGAGCCGCCCGGCGACCCGCTCGGCCGTCGGATAGAGTTGATCGGCAACCGGGGAGAGCGCTTCCACCGGACAGGTCGCCATCAGGGACAGCGACAGGTCATCGGCCACCGCGAGCCGCGCCAGGTTGATCCGCGCGGGACCCGTCGTGCGATCGGCCCAGACCGCGACCGGATCAGTGTCACCCGCGCCGTCCCCGAGAGGGGCCAGTCCGACCTGAGCACCCTTGGGGCTCAGCCTCAGTGGGGGCCCCGCGCGCGCGACGTCGAGGGCACGCGCCATGATCTGGCCATCCTCCTCCCAGGCCACCAGGACACGCCCCTCGGTCAATGCGATGACCGCGGGCTCGAAAGACTCGCCATCGCCGCTGACCCGCAGGGGGGATGCGAAATCGGCGGCAGCGGCCTCCTTGAAGGCGAGATGGACCCGCGGGGCGCCATCCTGATCGTCCTCCCAGACCAGGGCGACCCGGTCGCCCGCGACCGCGAGACTGCGCCGCCCCGAGGCCGAGAGCTGATGAAAGACACCAGGTGCGGACTCCGCCGGGGTCGTCGGCGGCGTGAATGACCAAAGCGCATCGGCCCAGGCATCACTGCCGACGAGTCCCAGAATCAGGCCGGCGAGCGCGCCCCCCAGCAGCCTCTGCAGTCCGATCCTCGACACCAGTCTCACGAGGCACCCGCCGCGGCCAGCGCGGCCTGGATCCGCTCATCGGCTTCGATCAGATCCTCGACGCGCTGCACGCCGACAAGACGCAAGAGCAGCTCCCCCTCGGGTGTCAGGAAAGAGAAGACCGGGGTGACGAAGGCATCGTAGCGGGTGCCGAGCTCGCGCTCGGTGATGCGCTCGCCACTGGGCAGACGCAAGCGCTCGCCGCTCTCGGCATCCACATAGGCAAGCGCGTAACGATCACGATAACGTGACTTCACCTCGGCATCCGAGAAGGCTTCCTTGTTGGTCTTCTCGCAATACCCGCAGCCGAAGCGCCCGAAATAGACGAACAGCAGCTGACCCTTAGACTGCGCCTGCTGCATGGCCTGATCGAAGGGCAAGAAGGGATAACCGTCCGGGGCCTCGGCGTGCGCCGGGGCACCGAGTGCTGAGAACGAGAGGGTGAGAATCAACAAGCGCGCGGCTTTGAGCATGACGTGACCTCCTGAGTGTGAAACTCATCATCCTCAAGAGACCGAGGTCGAGTCAATCGATCCGCCAGCAACTCGCAATGTGAGTCAGGGCATCTGGGCCCCGGAGGCCCCGACTCCTTTGGGTCGGAGGCCCCCAGAGGAGTCGGGGCGTCCTCGCCCCGAGGGGGGACGGTCGCGACGCGGCTCTTGATTGAGCGGACTCATGAAGACCTCGAGCTGTCCTGGTGGTGCTTGACAGCTCGAAGATGCTCACTCGGGGCCTGGAGGCCCCGACTCCTTTGGGTCGGAGGCAGCGAATTCCTTAGGCCACATCGGGTCTTTTGAAGTATCGCCGCTCTCGCCAGACCAGACCCATTATCAACATTGCAAACAGGATCATGATCCAATCGGAAGCCGTCGGGATGGGGGCTGGTGGCGGCTGCGGTGGACCGTTGTCGGATCGGATCTCCTCAGCGAGACGCTCGGCGATGAGCTGATGTCCCCTCGTGGTCGGATGAGCACCATCCCAGAATAGCCACTCATCCCAATTGCCGGCATTGCAGACCCCAGAGATCAGGTTGTCGAGGCATGACTGATCCACGACAGTCAGCGCATTGGCCGCAGGATCGGCGATGATCTCGTTCATGGCCGTGAAGACGTCGAACAGACGAATGTCGATGTCTTGACGTGTGGCATCGAGCACATCAAGTGCAACCGAGAGGCTTGAATTGAAGAGAATCGACAAACTCGTCAGGTCGGTGTTGCCAAGGAATTCGGGCACCGCGCCGAGATCCGGCATGTTCACGACCAAGAAATGCCTGGCACCCCGATCAGCCAGAAATTCGATGGTTGCAAGGGTATTGGCGAGGGTATTCTCGACGATGTTGGACCCGCCAGATGATCCAGGCACCGTGCCCGGCAGCTGACCAGTGGCACCATGATAGAAGACATCATTCGCGCCGAGCCAGATCAGGAAGAGTGACTCGTCCGGATCGAAGGCTGGATCGTCGGCATCGAATGCGCCGAGTTGCCAGTCATTTCCGTACGTGGAATAGAGCGTTTGCAACACTGGCGGGACATTCGGGTTCACCGACTGAAAGCTCTTGTCGCCACTGGTCGCGCCACCGATCGCATAGTTGGTGCCGCCGTCGAGCGATGGGGCGAAGCTGTCGTCGCCCGGATTCAAGATCTCCCAGAGATACTCGCTCGAGACCGGACCATTGGAGAAGCGCCCCTCGAAGTAGGGTGGCGGAGGAAACAGGATGCCGACCGCATCCTGACTGACCAAGCCGCTGTTACCGTTGTCGAACAGGCTGTCACTGAAGACGAACAGTGTTGCAACATGAGTCGGCATGGCGCCGGCGACGCCTGCCACGCTCATCCACAGAAAAATCGCCAGCAATTGCGAGAGTCGCTTCATCGATTTCATAGTCATCACGAGAGAGCCCGCCGTTCCCAGGTCAAGGCTGGATCGCTCACCGCACATCCCGAGGTGAGGCCATCGCGCTCGTCGCATCCTCCGTTGGGTTGGGTTGGTTCGATCAGATCGCCATCGCCACACATCATGGCAGGGCCATGACGCTCAGGCTCCGAGGGCAGTTTACTGAATTCGCCGGGAGTGGCAAGACGTGCATATCCGACACGCGGACTCAGATCCAGACCGCGAGAACCATCACCCCAACCACTGGCGGCGTGACCGACCACATGCCCAATCATCCTCACCATGGGACCACAGCCGCAGCATGAACAGTGCGAGCACGCTTGCGTGCAAGAGTCATGCGTCTATGCTTGTCTAGACCACGCGCAGGTCGCGAGCCTGATCCGCGCGCGCCAGCATCACAGAGAGAAGACACAAGGGGTGAGCGGACATGACACACAAGAATCGACGACTGATCCTAGGCCTCGCGCTGGCGATGGCTGGATTCCATGGCATCGCGGGAACGGTGGCCGCGGAGACCGAGTCAACGAAACAGTTTTTCATCGGTGGAGGATGCACCAACCAGTCACTGTTCGGAACCTATCTGTTCGAGTACATCGCCAGGCCCGCGGGGAGCCAACCCATCGACGCAACCGTTGGATTCAGATACTTCAACGGACGCGGAGCTGGGCAGATGATGTTCGCGACCGCGGCCGGCGAGATCCAGACAGAGCACTTCAGCTACACCCTCAACCCTGACTGCACAGGCGCGATCGACTATGCGGCTGGCACGACGAGCGAGCAGATCTTCGTCCATCCGCGCGGGGAGCACTTCACCTGGATCGATACCCGACCCGGTTTCGCCGCGACCGGTCAGGACTGGCGGTCATCACGACAAGCGCCAGGTCATTGCTCGAATGCGACACTGAAGGGCACATACAATTTATCCGGTCGGGGGAATGCAGGCTCACCCCAAGAGCCGATCTTCTATTCCGAAGCCGGGATGGACGCGTTCGACGGCAATGGCCAGGTCTGGGCCCGTTACCGGGTCTCCAACGGCGAGGAAGGTCTCGTGGCCGGGACCTATAGGGTCGACGCCGACTGTACCGGCCAGGTGACCTTTGCGCCGAATGAAACCTACCGCATCTTCGTCGGCCCCACGGGCGCTGATCTGGTCAGCGTCGGTCTCGGGAACGATTTCGAGACTCTCGGCTCCGGCAACAAGATCTCGAGCCGGATGCTGGTCGGCCCAAACCCTGATGATGGATGGTTTAACGGTCATCCCGGAGATCTTCGCGTTGACTCCGACCGCTGACGACTGATCCCTGGTCGCCCGTGAAATGCAGGCTGATGGTGTTCAGCATCGGGGGCTCGAACGCCGGATCACAGCCGATCATGAGGACTGATGAGGGTGCCGTGCCCGAGCGGCGGCGCGCACCGAGCCCGGTCTGAACAGAGTTTCGATCCACACGAGCACCCGATGTCGACACCCCGTCTCATCCTCCTGACCGCCTTCGCCATGATCCCGCTGGCGGCGAACTCATGGCTGTGTCGCGCGGCGCTGCGTGATACCGGCATCGACGCGGGCAGCTTCACCTCGGTGCGCCTGATCTCGGGTGCGCTCATGTTGTGGCTGCTGATCTGGCTGACCGGCAAGGTGCGCGAGGGCCGGGGCAATTGGACCTCGGCACTCGCCTTGTTCGGCTACGCGGCGCTCTTCTCCTTCGCCTATCTGAGCCTGACTGCGGCGACCGGGGCGCTGCTGCTGTTCGGAGCGGTCCAGGTCACCATGATCGCGCTTGGACTGCGCGCTGGCGAGCGGCTCGATCAGGTGCAGATCATCGGCGTCCTACTCGCCTTCGGCGGTTTGGTCGGTCTCCTGTTGCCTGGCCTTGCGGCACCACCACTGAGTGGCGCCGCCATGATGATTGGCGCCGGGATCGCCTGGGGCATCTACTCGGTGCGCGGCAAGGGGGGCGGTGATCCCATCCGCGTCACCGCCGGCAACTTTCTCTTGACCGTCCCCATCACCCTGATCCTCAGCCTGAGCCTGCTTGGGGAGATCTCTTTGAATCCGCTCGGCCTGGCCTACGCGGCCGCCTCGGGCGCGCTCACCTCGGCGCTCGGCTATGCGCTCTGGTATCAGGTGGTGCCTCGGTTGACTGCGACGAGCGCCGCGACAGTCCAACTCAGCGTGCCGGTGATCGTCGCCATCGGCGGGGTGCTGCTGCTCGATGAGCCGATCACACTGCGCCTCGTGCTCGCCTCCATCGCCGTCCTGGGCGGAATCGCGTTGGTGATCCTGGAACGGCGGCGCCTCACGGGGCCTTGAAACCGGGGTGCCGGATCCATCCAGGGCGATACTCGTACAAGATGGCGTGACCAGACCGAGCACGAGTGAAGAAGCACAGCGCAACCGCCACACCGGGAAATCGACCAAATAGGAGGCATGAGGCACCAAGCCTTCTAAGGGGCTGGATCTCTTCAACACTCGTCGATGACGACATGATCACAGCCTGATCGATACGTGGACCATTGATCGTCCAGGCGAGCGGAGCCAGAGTGCGCGGGCGGCACATCAGCGATCACATCGGGCCTTACTCAGTCGCCGACTGCCACAGTCGAACAATCGATCACCCGCGCCAACACAAGAGGACGCATCGCGTCGATCCAGCGGTTGAGCTGCTATGGCTCGAGCCCCGTCGACACCCACCATCCACTGACAGGACACTCATTCCTGCTCTATCCGTCGTGGTCTGGGTATATGATTGCGCGTATTCATCCAAGGGCTGGAGCCCAATCCACCATGTCAATGGCCGATTGGATACAAACGCGTATCGTGCCGCTGGAGCTGTCTCTGGCCGCGCGTCTAGCAGGGCTGCGACGCATACCACTGATCGGTTGTCTGTGTCGCACGGTCACTGCACGTTTGCGGCTGGCGATCGAGCAACCCGGTGGGGCACTGCTGCTGCACCTGGATTTCCAAACCCCCTGGCTCCATCTGCCGGTCGCCGTGGATCGGTCACAGATCGGCAGCGAGCGCGTCGGGCCTGAACCCCCCGTCCTGGAGCCCGCGTCCTTCCGCTTTTTCGATTGGCACAGCTGGCAGCATATCGATGGGATGGTGACCTGGATCGGCGCGCGGGAGATCAGACACGATGATCAGCCGGTCAGGTTGATCCAAGGTTTGATCTACCGCGTCGAGGCGCTGCCCAGCGGTCTCGGCAACCTGGGTCTGCGCGTGGCCGAGGGGGTCGAGAACCTGATCCGAGTCCAGCGCGGGGACGCCTTGTTCAGCATGAGATTCGAGCCGGGCTACTGGCTGTTGGAGCCGGTCACGGAAGGCTATCGACAGGTTGCCATTTGCCGTGATGAGTTGATGACGCTGATCGTTTCGCTCTCAGAGATCGGCAGCGGTGATGCCGAGGTGCGCCGTCGGGCGGTCGAGCATCTCTGGTCATGGGTGGGCTTCCATCTCGGCAGGCAGAGGCCGCAGCGGGCACTGAGGCGACTGATCCAGGCGGTCAAGGACTGGGGTCCCCTGGCGCTCGCGCCTCTGTACATGGGGTTGAAGGAGATCATCGAGCGTCTCGGGATCCCCGACAAGGAGCAGCGCTTGTTCGACCTCTATGCCGATCACTGGGGCCTGCGCGGCGATCCGCAGATCCGATTGATCGTGCTGCATCTGCTGATTGCACTGGACACCGATGCGGCACGCTCGGCGCTGCGCGACCTGTTCGACTACACACGCAATCGCACCCTCGAACCCGCGGAGCTGGAGCTACTGCGCGCCGCCGCGGATCCGCGCGGCGCGAGCGGCATGCTCGGCCACGATTCCCCACCGCCGCGTGGCGAGGGGCAACGCATCCTTGCGCAAGCGCACGGCAGACCCGAACCGGGCTAGCCTCGTGCGCGCATCAACATCTCGGGCTGGCGCTCCAACCCTTCGCCAAGGACTGCCGCGTCGAGATGGAGCGCCGCGATCGCGTCGAACGTCCGCGGCAACTCGCCTCTTGGCATCCTCAGCCGGGGTCAGGCTCGAGACGGCGAGAGAGAAAATGGTTCAGGGTGGACTGCAGACGCACCATGTCGATGGGTTTGCTGAGATGAGTGTTCATGCCAGCCGCTCGGGTCCTGGCGATGTCATCGGCGAAGGCATTGGCGGTCAGGGCGACGATCGGGACCCGTGGATCCAGGACACGGATACGCCGGGTCGCCTCCAAACCGTCCATGACTGGCATCTGCATGTCCATCAGGATCAGATCGAAGACCGCCTCCTGGCAGCGCCTGACGCCCTCCAGACCGTTCGCGGCCACCTCGACGCACAGTCCGCTCCCTTCCAGCAAACCCAGCACGACAGCCTGGTTGATTGGATTGTCCTCCACCAACAGAAGACGTCGGCCGGAAAGTTCCAGGTTCCAATCCTGGACGTCCCCCTCGGCCTGGATGAGCCCTGTTGACTGAACATCCGGCCTGGCCAGGGGGGAAGGCGCCTTGGTGCCGACCGGGTTCAGCCCACATGGCGCCGCCACGTCCGCCGCCCTCCGGTCTAGGTTGGCGGGAGCAGGACAAGGCGCGACCGGGATCCTGAAGCTGAAGCAACTGCCCTGGCCGGGAGTGCTCTTCACCTCGATGTGGTCCCCATCCATCAGGCTGACCAGGTTCTGGCTGATGGCCAGTCCCAGGCCCGTGCCGCCGTAGCGACGGCTAATGCTCCCGTCGGCTTGGGCGAAGGGGTGGAAAAGCCGCGCGATCTCGGCTGCAGTCATGCCGATGCCGGTATCCTGGACCGCGAAGTGGATACCGTTGGGCTGCCCCGGGCGGATCACCAGGCGGACCTCGCCGGCGTCGGTGAATTTGACCGCGTTGGCCAGCAGGTTGCTGAGGATCTGAGTCAGCCGCAGGGGATCGCCTCGATAGTCGTGCCCTAACTGAGGGTCGTAGTCGATGACGAGCTGGAGGCCCTTATGCTCGGCTTGGACATCCAACAGATGAAGGGCATGGGTGGTCAAATGCCAGAGGTCGAAGGGCCTGGACTCGAGACGCATCACCCCCGCCTCGATCTTGGACAAATCGAGGATGTCGTTGAGGATTTGGAGCAGGGACTGGGCGGAGGTCTCGATCTTGTGGACATAGTCGAGCTGGCGATCATCGAGCTGGGTCCGCAAGACCAGTTGGGCCATGCCGATGACCCCGGTCATCGGGGTGCGGATCTCATGGCTCATATTGGCCAGGAATTCGCTCTTGGCGCGATTGGCCGCCTCGGCCGCCGTCTTGGCCTGAAGCAGCGCCCGCTCCCCCTCCTTGCGTTGAGTGATGTCGATGAAGGTGACAACCGCGCCGACGAGATGGCCATCCTGCCATTGTGGGTAAGACCAGATCTCGGCAGGAAAATCAGTGCCATCCTTGCGCCAGAGCACCTCATCGAGGACATGCGTGCCCTCGCCATGCAGATAGGCTTTGGCCAGCTTGCAGTCAGGTTCCGGGTAGGGCTCCCCGCCCGCATACGAATGATGGATGAGGTCGTGCATATTCCTGCCGAGCAGCGTGAGGCATGAGCGGTTGCAGAAGGTGCAGCGACCCTGTGGATCGATGCCGTAGATTGCCTCCGCGGTTGAATCCAGGATCAACCGCAACATCTCCCGCCCCTGCGTTAACTCGATCTCCGCCAGCTTGCGGGCGGTGACGTCGTAATTCACGCCAGTCGCGCGCACCGGCGCCCCCTGTTCATCCCGCTCGACCCTCGCCGTACCCACCAGGTAATGCAGCGAGCCATCCGGCCAGATCACCCGGTACTCGATCTGCAAATCCTTCTCGCCCGCAAGGGCCAGGCGAAGCTCCTGCTCGCACAGGTCGAGGTCGTCTGGGTGCAGGCAGTCGCGCCAATCCTCATAGGTACCCCGGTACGATTCGGGTCTGACGCCATGCAGCCGGAACATGCGCTCATCCCACACCAGCCGATTCTCGAGAACGTCCCAATCCCAGACGCCGATGTTGCCGGCCTTGACCGCTAGCTCGTTGCGCCGGTTGAGCTCCCTGAGCCGCAGCCGTTGCACGGTCAACTCCTGGGTTCGCTCGGCGACCCGCTGCTCCAGGATGTCATTCTGGCGCTGGATCAACCGCATGGCCTGGCTCAACCGGACCTGATTCCTCACTCGGGCCAGGACGATGGCCGGTGAAAATGGCTTGGCGATATAGTCGACGGCCCCCACGGCCAGACCCCTGGCCTCATCCTCGAGGGAGTCGAGGGCGGTGAGAAAGATGATCGGCAACTCCGCGCGGTCGGGCAGCGCGCGCACCCCTTGACAGACCGCGTAGCCGTCAGGGGCGGGCATGACGACATCGAGCAGGAGGAGATCGGCCGGCCGATCCGCCTCCAGGTAGCGCAGACAGGCCATGCCCTCGGCGAAGGGATGCACCTGATAATCGGGGGACAGCAGAGCGATCAACAGCTGCAGGTTCTCGAGCTGATCGTCCACGACCAGAATGTGGGCCATCTCGCTGACGGGTAAGTCGTTCATGATCGCGCTTGGTCCAGTTCGGGCAGCAGGTCCCGCAGCTGCCGGGCCGCCGCCTCGAGGTCGAAGCGGCGGACGCTGGCGAAGACCTCCGCCAAGCCAGCGGCCGCGGGCGCGGGAAGGCTCGGGGGCACTTGGCCAGCGATCTCGTCGGCCAGCATGAGGGCACGGCCATCGACGGCCTCGAGCAAGGCGGCCAGCTCGTGGAGTTTGCCGAGCAGCTCAGGGCCGGGACTGGCCGTCTGAGCGGTCTCGGCGACCGGGGGTTGGCGGGGGTGCTGGTCCAGCCAATCTTGGACGGCGGCGAGTGTGGCTTGCAGCGCCACGACGAGTCGGCCGACATCGGCGGCGGCCGGAGCGCCGCCGGCGCGCAGGGACGTCTCCACCGCCCGAGCCAGATCCCGCAGTCCCACCGCCCCCAACTGGCCGGCGCTGCCCTTCAGGCTATGGGCGATGCCGAAGGCCTCCGACCACTCACCCGCCGCCAGGTGCGTGGCCAACCGGGCCGGGTCGTCCAGATGCTGGTCGAGGAAATGGCTCAGGACCCGATGCATGACCGGGAGCTTGCCATGGGTGAGCCACTCCACGCGCTGCAGGTCCAGCGTCGGCAGGGCCGCGGGTTGCGGGGAGATGGTGGCCAGCTCCGATGAGGGGCTGGCGGGCGGGTTGGCAGCTGTCGTGTTCGCAGCCGGACTCGCCGCTCGTGCGCGGCTGGCCGGCGGGCTGACAGCTGCACTGGCCGGTGGGCTGGGGAGTGTCAGGGTGGCGGCGAATGGTGCGCTGGCGGGTGCTGGCAGCCAGCGCACCAGCGCCTCGTACAGCGTTTCCGGCTCCACCGGCTTGGCGATATGGTCGTTCATGCCAGCCTCCAAACAGATGACCCGGTCCTCGACAAAGGCGTTTGCGGTCATCGCCAGGATCGGGATATCCGCCCAACCGGCGAGGGCGCGGATGCGCCGAGTGGCCTCGAGCCCGTCGAGATACGGCATCTGGACGTCCATCAGGACCAGGTCGTATGGGTGGAGGCTCGCCTTGCGCAGGGCTTCGCGCCCGTCGCTGGCGGTGTCGATGACCAGTGCGAAGGGGGCCAGCAGCTCGATCGCCACCTCGCGGTTAACGGGATTGTCCTCGGCGATCAGCAGTCGCTGGCCGCCCGCGCGTTGACGTAACCGTTCAGCCTCCCGCTGCTCCAGTGCGACCGCGGCCGCCGCGGCCTGGGGCAACTCGCCGATCTCGGCCAGCGCATCCACCAGGGTCGAGGCCGTCAGGGGCTTGGACAGGACACGCCGGAAGCCGGCCGCCGTGGCGTCCTGCCGCAGCCCCGGGTCATCGTAGGCAGTGACCAGCAGGCTCAGGGGCGGCTGAGCGAGGGGCAAGGCCTTCATCCGCTCAAGGGTTTCCAGACCGTCCATCCCCGGCATGCGCCAATCGAGCAGAAAGAGATCATAGGGTTCATGGTCGGCATCGGCGCGCCGAATCTCCGCCAGGGCCTGAAGGCCATCGGACACCGGGGTCGGGCGCATACCGAGGCCAGCGGTCATGGCCGACAGCACCTCGCGGGCCTCCGGCAGGTCATCGGCGATGAGGATCTTACGACCATGCAATTGCGGTCGAGGTTGGGGTGGAGCCTTCTTGCAGAAGGGGAAGCGTGCGCTGAACCAGAAGGTGCTGCCCTTGCCCAACGCGCTGACCACGCCGACCTCGCCGTCCATGAGCGCGGCGATGCGTTGGGTGATGGCCAGCCCCAGACCGGACCCGCCATACTGGCGCGAGGTGGCGCCATCGGCCTGCTCGAAGGCCGAAAACACGCGCACGCACTGGCTCTCGGTGAGGCCGATGCCGGTATCGGTGACCTCGAAGCGGATCAGACAGTCGTGGGCATCCTCGTCCATGACACGGGCACGAATGATGATGCTGCCCGCCGCGGTGAATTTGACCGCGTTGCCGACATAGTTCAGCAGGGCCTGGGCCAGGCGCAGCGGATCACCATGCAAGGGCCGCTGCAGGGCCGGATCGAGATCGAGGATGACCTCGATCCCCTTGGCGCGGGCACGCTCGCCGATGAGATTGACCACCTTCGCCAGCAGCAGCTCGTCAAGCCAGAAATCGGTCTCCTCGAGCTGCATCTTTCCGGCTTCGATCCGGGAGATGTCCAGGATATTGTTGATGAGGTCGAGCAGATGCCGGGCGGCGACGTGGATCTGATCGAGCTTCAGCCGTTCCCAGGTATCGGCCGGGAAGCGCGGGATCAGCAGGTGGGTGAGCCCGATGACGGCATTGAGCGGGGTGCGGATCTCATGGCTCATGTTGGCCAGGAAGGCGCTCTTGGCACGGGCGGCCTCGGCGGCCTCCAATGAACGCTGCCGGAGCTGCTCGTTCAGGGAGCGGGACTCATCCAGGCGGCTGCGTTGCTGACGGGCGATCAGGGTCAGCAGACCGGCGGTGGTGGTGACCGCGAGCAGGACCAGGATCCCGCTCAGCATGGCCAGTGAATGGATGGGCGCCATGACCTCGGCCCGATCGATTTCGGCGGAAATGAGCCACGGCAGACCGGGGACCTGGCGCACCGCGGCGACCACCTCACGGCCGAGGTGGTCGCTCCCCTGGTAGAGGCCGTCACCCTGGCGAATGGCCTGGACGATGGGCGCCCGCTCGTCGGCCGGGTCGATCGCCATCAAGGGCGTCGCCTCTGGACCGGCTCGGTTGACCAGATCGATCCCCGCCTCACTCAGGCGAAAGAGCAGTAACTTGCCAGTCTGGGATGGATTGGGCCACTGCTCCACCAGCGGCAGCAGTGTGGTGTCGATGCCAATTGTGAACACCAGGACCAGGGGCTGATTCTCGCCGCTGTCGGGGATCAGTGCCGCGTAAGCCATGTAAGGGCGGTCGTCCTGACCCGGTTGAATATCGATCATGGCGGTCTGGCCGGAGGCGATGACCTGGGTGACGACCGGGAGGATCAGTGCCAAGGAGTAAGGCGAGGTCCCAGCGCTGATCAGGGGTTGACCGTCGGGTGTGATGATCTCGGCGCTGATGAACGCATAATTCTCGAGGGTGTCCGCCAGCCAAAAGGTCACGCGCTGATCGTCGTACCAGGCGGAGAGCCGCTCGTTCCATTTACCGAGGTCGCGTTGGCGCAAGGGCGTCAGCAATTCCCGAAAGACCTTGTTGTTGGCCAGCAGTGTGATGGTGTCCAGCCGCCCCTGGCGAAGGCGGGCCAATTCGTCCGCCTTGAGTGTGGCGATGGCCGCCAGGCGCTCGTGCTCGGTGTCCAGGGTCGCGCCGGCCAGGATCCGGAAGCCGAAGACGCCGATGGCGACGAAAAAGGCGGCGAACACGGCGAAGATGACCAGGATATGGCCGATGCGCAGACGTGCCAGCAGACCATCCGTCAAGCGGGCGAGGGCCGGAACCCGCCCTGAGGCCCACCGGTCAAGCTCCCCGGGGGACAGAGCGCCAGCCGTCCGGGGCGCGTCGGGCGCCGTCACGGCTTGCGGGCAAAAAAGTCAGGAAAGTAGTGACGGACCCCTGGGTAGTACTTGTTGACCAGCTTGTCGTAGGTGCCATCCCCCTTGATCCGGGTGAGGTATTGATCGAAGGCGGCGCGGAGTTGCGGAGAGGAGCGGGGAAAGGCGACGGCCAGATCCTGGAGCTCGGAAACCGGGCCGATGACCTTGATCCGTCCCTCCCAGCGTTGCAGGTCGATCAGTGCGTCTGGCACGTCCAGCAGGGTGAAGTCGGCCTGATCCGCGAGCAAGGCCGGGACCATTTCGCTGAGGTTGGTGCTCGCGGTATAGGGTCGCAGGTCGATACCAGCATCCTTGAGATCATAGTTCGCCGGATCAAGGCAAGTCTTCTCCATGACCAACAGGCTCTTGCCTCCCAGAAGCTTGCGGGTCTCGCGGATTTCCGCGGGCAGGTCGCTCTGGGCGGGGACGGGGTCATGAGCCGATTCGGTCCGAGTCACGGCCAGCACCTGGGAGGGGAAGGTTGGGGCCGAGTACAGCAGGACCTTCTCCCGCCAGGGTAGGATGGTGAAACCCGTGGCGATGATGTCGCCGCGCACCGGGAAATCGCCGCTCAGGCTGACCTCGCCATCCTTGCGGACCACCTCCTGGCCCAGCAGGTCACGGATGATATTGATGAAATCGGAATACACCAGTTCATAGCGGACACCGATCTCGCGGGCGAAGCCCTGCACCATTTCGACGTCGAATCCCTGGCCATCCGCGGTGATGAAGTTGGCGTAGGGAATGCCCAAGTGGCGCAATACACCGCGCTCCTGGATCTCTTTCAGATCAGCGGCGCCGACCGTGGCGGCCGCGCACAGGCATACTAGACCAACTAAGCCACGGGCCAACCAGCGATGGATCTTCATGCGTTCGACTCCTCAACGGGATGGCGTGCATTGGTTGAGTGCGCGCCGCTGAACCGGGCGTGATCTACTCGACCGGACTAGGGTCGGATTTCAAGTGTGTCACTATGATAACTGAAGTCGATTGGCCTTCGTCAGGCTCGGATCAGATGGGCCTCTTGGACAGGCTTGGACAGGGGTCATGCACCCTGAATTTGGCCGTTGCGCCACCACGTCATGCAAATGCTGGATTCACACCTGAACGCAGCAATCCGCATTGGGGACGGGAGGCGTGGTCTGGTCTCCTGATGGGCTCGAACAGGACACCGAGCACACTCGGCATTGATGGTGGCCGCCAACCGGCGGCCCCAGATCACCCCAGCGGGACAGGGTTGATTGGACGCGGTTCTGACACTCGCTCCTGATCAGTGGCACGCGGATCATGAGATCACCGAGCGGTTGATCCCGACACGCCACCATGAGGATCGCTTCAAAGATCATCCAATCGATCGAGCAGGGTTCGCGCATGCCCGAGTGTCGCCTCGCGCTCGTCCTCGCCCAGGCGTTGCCAGGACCGGTACGGCATGGCCATGCGTGGGTTGGCACCGAGCTCGGTCTCGTGACGGACCAGGAACGCCCAATAGAGAGCATTGAATGGACAGGCGCTCGCGCCGTGGCGGCGGCGCGGGTCGTAGCGGCAGCGCTTGCAGTAGTCGGACTGGCGACCGATGTAGCTCGCCGAGGCGGCGTAGGGCTTGCTGGCCACCAGTCCGCCGTCGGCATAGAGGCTCATGCCACGGGTGTTGGGCATCTCGACCCATTCGAAGGCGTCGATATAGATGCCGAGATACCAGGCGTCGACCGCATCGGGGTCACAGCCGGCCAACAGGGCGAAGTTGCCGGTGAGCATCAGGCGCTGGATATGATGGGCGTAGGCGAGTCGCAGTGACTGACCGATGGCCGCGCGCAGACAGGCCATGCCGGTCTCGCCACTCCAATACCAACGCGGCAAGGGGCGGTGCGCGGCGAGTGCGTTGATGCGCGCATAGTCCGGCATCCGCCCCCAGTAGACGCCGCGGATATATTCGCGCCAGCCGAGGATCTGACGGACGAATCCCTCGCAGGCGGCGATGTCGATCCGACCCGCCGCGAAGGCGTGGAGCGCGGCATCGATGACCTCGCGCGGATGCAGCATCTTGGTGTTGAGTGCGAATGAGAGGGCCGAGTGGAACAAGAGCGGCTCGTCCCAACTCATGGCATCCTGAAACCGGCCGAAAGACGGTAGCGCCTGCTCGACGAAGGCCCGCAGTCCGGCGCGGGCCTGGGCGCGCGTCAGGGGCCAGGCGAGCGCTTCGGCACTGGGGGATCCGAGCGTGCGTACGCCGGCGGCGAGGATCTCTTGCCACAGGGATGAGAGATCGGTTGCGGCCCAGGGCCATGCCGGCGCGGGCGGGGTTCCCGGCCAGCGGGCACGGTTCTCGGCATCGAAGTTCCAGCGTCCGCCCACTGGCTTGCCCTGCTCATCGAGCAGGATGCGATGGCGACGCCGCAGGTCGCGATAGAAGATCTCCAGACGCGGAACCCGTTGGGCGAAGGCCTCGGCCAAGGGTGCTCGCGCGCAGACAAAGTGTGCCGCATCGACGACGATCGTCGGCAAACCGAGTTGGGCCGCGGCCTCCTCGAGCAGGCGCTCGACACGCCATTCATCGGCCTCCATCCGCTCGAGCGCGCGTGCCCGGTACCGCGCGGCGAGCCAGTCGAGATTGGCCCCGAAGGCTTGCCGATTCTCGGCGTCGCCGATTCGCAGATAATGCACCCGATGGCCGGCGCTGCGCAGTGCCCGCGCAAAGGCGCGCATCGCCGCGAAGATGGCCAGCACCTTTTGCGCATGATGGACGACAGAGTCGGTCTCGCTGCGCACCTCCATCATGATCACGACGGCATCCGGATCCGGCTGGCGAAACCAGGGATGTGCCGCGTTGAGTTGGTCGCCCAGGACGAGTCGCAGCTTGGTCATGGCTCAACCACTTTGCTGCCGGCCGCGCCATGCCGACGCTGCCCTCGACAGCGCTCCGAGCAATAGCGCACCTCCTCCCAAACCCGCGCCCACTTGCGCCGCCAGTTGAATGGTCGGCCGCAGACCACGCAGAGTTTGCTTGGCAGAGTCGTCTTGGCGTGACCCATGCGAGGTTTACCCTGAGCGGACCGACACTGGCTAGATCCCACGGACCATGGCCCCACCGAACAGACCTGTCATGATGCTCGAGAAGAGCATGGCCAAGAGGGTCAGGATGAAGAGGGCCGGGATGGCGGCGATGGCCGCCTTCACCATCAAGATCACCATCGACCAAAAGGGGATCTGGATGTCGACAACGGTGACGCGATTGTCATTGCTCATGGTGCGATCTCGCGTGCGCTCAGTGGCGCTGTGACAGAATAGAGAGGTCGGGCGTCGGCTTGGCGTTGTCGTTCGGTGAACAGACTCGATGGAGCCATGGTATGGCTCCCGCCGCCCCCTGACAACCACACCCTGATCACTCGAGCACTTGATCATTCGAGCACCAGGGAAACGCTGAAATATTCGGATCCCATCGGATCGAGATTCGCAAGATCAGTTTCTTGCGATGGTCACCCGTCGCGATTTTGGCATTGATCAGTGTCTCCCCAGATCATTCGACTGGGGATCCCTTGATCGGGTGATCTCTCGACCGGTTGAGCGCTGGCTCACTCGAGTTGCTGACACTGCACCAACCGGCGTGGAGACGCGATGAGGACACTGGCACCGCTCACCGATCTGGCCTCGCTGCGCCGTCGCTATGATGCCTTCCTGCTGGACGCCTATGGCGTGCTGGTCGACAAGCAAGGGGCCCTGCCCGGGGCCGGCGACCTGATCCATGACCTGAATCGCGATGGCTGCCCATGGCTGGTCGTCACCAACTCGGCCAGCCGACTCCCCGAGACACTGAGCGCGGAATTCAACGCGCTGGGTCTAGCGATCCCGCCCGAGCGCATCCTGACCTCGGGTGCACTGCTGGCCGATGTCGGCTGGGCGGGCGACCTTGATGGGGTGCGCGCACTGGTGCTGGGCCCGGCGGCATCGCGCTGCTACGCCGAGCGGGCCGGCGCCATCCCGGTCCACTTCGACGAGGATGTCGAGGCCGAGGCGATCATCATCGCCGACCAACGGGATGTCTGCTGGCCCGACCATCTGGACCTGGCCTTGAGTCTACTGGTGCGCCGCCTCGATGCTGGCCAGCCATTGCGGCTGCTGCTCTGCAACCCGGACCTCATCTATCCGGTGCGTCCTGGACGGGTCGGTCTCACGGCGGGGTCGCTGGCCGCGATCCTCGAGGCCGTCATCCGCGAGCGCTGGCCCGACCAGGGCATTGGCTTCACCCGACTCGGCAAACCCAGTCGCGCCATCTTCGACGCCGCGACACGCCAACTCGGCGCAACCCGGCCGGTCATGCTCGGCGATCAGCTCGCAACCGACATTGCCGGCGCCCGCGCCGCGGGTCTCGATGCGGTGCTGGTCGGGACCGGGCTCGCGCCCGGAGTCAGCACCCGCGAGGCCCGAGTGCAGCCGACTTGGGTACTGCCCTCACTGATGACATCAGAGAAAAAAGCAGTCGGAGTCTCCAGACCCCGAGTCCTTTAAGACCTCAGGGGCGTCGGGGCGTCCTCGCCCCGAGGAAGGACACTCGCGCCGCGGATCTTGAGGTAGGGCACTGATGATGGAGACCGGGGGACTGAACGTCGAGCTGGGCTGATGGCGCGCGAAGATCCTCACTCGGGGCCTGGAGGCCCCGACTCCTCTTGGCCGCAGGCCCCAAGGGAGTCGGGGCGTCCTCGCCCCGAGGAAGGACACTCGCGCCGCGGATCGCGAGGTAGGGCGCTGATGGAGACGGGGGGACTGAACGTCGAGCTGGGCTGATCGCGCGCGAAGATCCTCACTCGGGGCCTGGAGGCCCCGACTCCCTTAGGGCCTGGAGGCCCCGACTCCTCTGGGCCGCAGGCCCCCAAGGGAGTCGGGGCGTCCTCGCCCCGAGGAAGGACACTCGCGCCGCGGATCGCGAGGTAGGGCGCTGATGGGAACGGGGGACTGAACGTCGAGCTGGGCTGATCGCGCGCGAAGATCCTCACTCGGGGCCTGGAGGCCCCGACTCCTCTGGGGCCGCAGGCCCCAAGGGAGTCGGGGCGTCCTCGCCCCGAGGAAGGACACTCGCGCCGCGGATCGCGAGGTAGGGCACTGATGGAGACGGGAGACTGAACGTCGAGCTGGACTGATGGCGCGCGAAGATCCTCACTCGGGGCCTGGAGGCCCCGACTCCTCTGGAGCCTGGAGGCCCCGACTCCTCTGGAGCCGCAGGCCCCCAAGGGAGTCGGGGCGTCCTCGCCCCGAGGAAGGACACTCGCGCCGCGGATCGCGAGGTAGGGCGCTGATGGAGACGGGAGACTGAACGTCGAGCTGGGCTGATGGCGCGCGAAGATCCTCACTCGGGGCCTGGAGGCCCCGACTCCTCTGGAGCCTGGAGGCCCCGACTCCCTTGGGGCCGCAGGCCCCAAGGGAGTCGGGGCGTCCTCGCCCCGAGGAAGGACACTCGCGCCGCGGATCTTGAGGTAGGGCGCTGATGGGACGGGGGACTGAACGTCGAGCTGGGCTGATGGCGCGCGAAGATCCTCACTCGGGGCCTGGAGGCCCCGACTCCCTTAGGGCCTGGAGGCCCCGACTCCTTTGGATTCTGGAGGCAGACGCTGTATCGGCGAGTCGTCGGGGTGCTGGTCCGCATGGCTCTGAGTGAGCATGTCGCTCAATCCTCGGGCAGGATGCCCTTGATGGCCAGGGCATCGAGTGTGATGCGTCGACGCAAGGGCAGGTCATCGGCGTCCTGCGCGTCGAGATTCAGCGCGAACAGCCAGGTGTCGTCGGCGCCTTTCACATAGCCCACATACCAACCGATCCCCGGTGTGGTGCGGGTCGACCAGCCGGTCTTGGCATAGAGCCGATGATTGGGGCCGACATCAGCGAGCATGATGGTTTCGAGGGTGTCATAGGTGCTCGCCCGCAATGGCAAACGACGCTCGACGACCTGTTTGAGAAAGGCGACCTGCTGCTCGGCGCTGATGGTCAGCGCGCCGTCCAACCAAAAGCTGCTGCCATCGAAAGGCTCTCTCAACTGTCCATAACCGGCCAGTCGAAGATAGGCCGGGTACTTTTCGGCACCGACGCGTCTCGCCAACTCTTGATAGCACCAGACACAGCTGACCTTGAATGCGCTCTCCAAGGTCTGATCGCGATTCCAGTCGGTGAGCTCATACTGGGTGCCATCCCAGCGCAAGGGATCCGTGGCTGAAGCGATCGCGCCCTCTTCGACGGCGATGAGCGTATTGAAGACCTTGAAGGTCGATGCGGCGATGAACGCCTGACGCGCGCGCGAATCCTGATGCACGATGCGCGTGCCGCTGTCGACCGACTCGATGACCAGCGTGCCATCGACGCCCGCGGACTCGAACAGCCCAGCAATCGCCCTGTCCTCGGCTTGAGCCAGGCCTACGAATAGGATCAACATCGAAAAGAGGGCTAGATCACGCATCGGCTTGCCTCATGCGCTGGATGGACAGACGGCTGGAGCGCGCTCGCGCGATCGCTCCAGCCTGTTCGGCCGTGCTCTCCGTCGTGCGTCTGACTGCGGTCGATTCCGCACGAGACCGACTCGGCCAACGACATGACGCACTCCTCCCGGATCGACTCGACACAGCTCTTGGATCGATGAAACACAGATGCCAATGACAAGAGGGCGCTTGGTTTCACAGCAGCAAGGCGTCTGCGAGAATTTTTTCCTACACCAGGCCCCGGCCTCGCAGTGACGAACTATAGTTGAAATACGAGAGGCGACGCATCTGAAGAGAAGGAGTTGCAGTCATGCAAGAGCTCACTGAACGAAGCCGTGCGCTTCGTGACGATATCCTGCGCAATCAAGCCCTGCTGCGAGACCTGAGCGAGCGCATCGCGCAGATCCTGAAGGGACAGGTGAAGCTGCCCGAAAACACCTTGTATCTCTTCGTGCCCAAGGTCTACCGTCGGCCAGTGTTCTTGCCGGAGGTTTACATGACGGCCATCGACCCCGACCTGTTCCCGTGGCCGCAACCCTTCCCAGGCCCACTCGATCCTTGGATCGTGCACATCCTAGAGAAAGAGCGATTGCCGATCGCGGACAACCAGGTCGATCCGACACCACAGCCCGCAACCCCATTGCAGACACAGATCCTCAGTCAGCCCGCACTCTTCGTGGCGCTGAGCGAAGGCATTGCCGAGGTGTTGGCGCGCCACGGGGTGAACTTGGCAGCGGACGAGACCTACGGTTTCGAAGCCATGACCATGCCTCGTCCGACCTTCCGTGGTGAGGCGCAGAGCCCGACGCTTGCGCTCGCATCGCAGGCCCACGGCCAGGCTCGGCGTTTGGCTTGGGAGCAGATGCGCATCCCGCGCTGGTTCGAAGGCATCCCGAAGCCCGAGCTGTTGGCTGAGCTGGATCGCATGCGCCTGCCGACACGCCGATGAGCGGCTTGGCATGAGCACCGACGCCCCCCCCGCCTGCCCGCCCCGACCACGGCGGGGAGCGCGCCTACAGGTCGAGCCGCTGGGCACCACGAGTGACTGTGCGCCAGTTGGGCGCGCGGTCGCGTTCGTGCTGGATCCGGACCAGCCGTCTTGGGCCCTGGTCAACGCCGCCGGGCTCGATGTGCTGGCACATTGCGATGGACGCCATTCACCCGCCGAGATCGCCAGCCGACTCACCGGCGAAAAGGATCCGGAGACCGCGGCCGGGGTGAGCGCATTCCTAGCGCGGATGGCCGCGGCCGGCCTGGTCAGCGATGGCACCCCGGCGCCACCCGAGACCGCGGCATGGGAGGTCCCCGCGAAAAACCGTTTCCACAGCCTCGCGATCGAGATCACCCGCGCCTGCAACCTGCATTGTCGGCATTGCTACCTGGCTGCCGGCGAGGCAGGTACGCGGGAGCTGACCACCACCGAGATCCTGCGCGTCATCGATCAGGTCAAGGCCGCCGGCGGGACCTCGATCAGTCTCGGTGGCGGTGAGCCGTTGTTGCATCCTGACTGGTACCGGTTGGTGACTCACGCACTCGATCAGGGTCTGCTGGTCGCGCTCGGCAGCAATGGGACTCTGATCGATCGAGCACTCGCCGCGACACTGGCGCGATTGCC
Organism: Gammaproteobacteria bacterium; assembly: GCA_009929855.1. GTDB lineage: Bacteria > Pseudomonadota > Gammaproteobacteria > Chromatiales > Chromatiaceae > Thiocapsa. The sequence goes on along the minus strand of RZZN01000020.1, from coordinate 5,458 downwards.
GATCAAGATCCAACTGAGCCTGGATGGGGCCAGCGCGGCGGTCCACGACCAGATCCGCGGCGTGGGAAGCTACGCACGCACCCGCGCGGCCATCGATCATCTGCGCGCCGCGGGCAAAGGCGAGGATCTGGTGGTCGCCTTCACACCGATGCAACTGAATCATACCGAGGTGGCGGCGTTCATCGACCTCATGACGACCCTGGAGATCCGCGTCGTCCAATTCCCGCCACTGGCCTGCGCGGGACGCGCCCGCCGGCACTGGTCTGAGCTCATCCTCGAGGACACGCAGCGATTGGCGATGTGGCGCGTCTTGACCGACGCGGCGGCTCGGCTGCGCGGACGCATGGACCTTTTGGCGGATTGTTTCTCACTTGGGATCGACCGTCCCGGCGAGCCCTACCGCTGCAATATCGGCAGTCAGTTGCGGCTCGATCCCGATGGCAATCTCTACCCCTGCCAATGCTTCCATCGCGGTAGCGCCTACCGATTGGGCAATGTGCGCGAGCAGGATCTGGCGACCCTCGCCTCGAGCGAGCACCTGCAGGTCATCATCAGTGACTGTCTGAGCCGCCCGACGCGTATCCCATCCTGTGCGAGTTGCCGTTGGATGAATCTGTGCGGCGCCGGCTGCATGGGCAATGCCTTCGAGGCCAACGGGGATGCGCTGACCGCGGACGGCTGCCAAGTGCGCGAGCAATGGCTGCGGGCACTGTTCGCGGCCCGCATCGGCCAGATGCCGGCCAGCCGGATGGACCCGACGCCCGCCCCCCTCACCCGTTCGGCGCGTCCCGCCGAGGAGAGCGACTGGCCATGAGCAGAGCTCAGACCCACGAGTGGCTGTTCTATGAGCTGATGTGGCGCGCCGCAGGCAGCGGTGCGACCTATCCGAAGCCCTGGTGGGTCCAGCAGTACTTTCGCCGCTGGGTCGAGCCCTTCGATGGCGGTCTGTTCGGCTCGAAGGAAGCAGCCTTCGCCTCGAATGCACACTACCGTTACTGGAACATGATCGGCGTGAAGGATCATCACCAAGAAAGCCTGGTCGGTCAGGCCGGCGAGGTGGAGCCGGTCTACGATCACTATGCCGTCGGCTTTTTTCTCTTCGATCCGCTGACACGCCGACTCGATCTACCGCAGAATCCAGTACGTCTGGCGGATGGCCCCGCGCTCACGCAGGGGCTGGAGGATCATGACCTGCCTGTCGTCCTGACCCGCTATCGAACCTCTTCGGGGATCCTGGTCGAGCACAAGGCACTCGCCACCACCCAGGGCGCCCGCCAGCGCAGCATTGTGCTGTTGCGGCTACGGGTGCAAGCGCCGCCCGATCTGCCCAGTCAACCCTGGCTCTGTATCAGCATCAGCCCATTCGGCCCGACCGGCTTCGAGCGGCACGACAAGGCGGGCCGGCTGAGCAGCGACAATCGCCTGACCCATCTGAGCTACGACCACCAGGATCGCTGTCTTCAGATCGGCAATCGCATGGGGCCGGTCTTCGACAGCGCACCCGCGCACCATGGCCTGTATGGCAACGCGGACGGGTCGCACGATCCCAATCATTACCTCAGAGTGAATCCGTTCCGCGACCTGGAGACTCACGGGACGCTCAATGGTCACGACGAGGCCAGCGATCATGTCGCCGGACTCGTCACCGGGGTGTTTGCCTGGCCCCTCGCGACGACCGCGCATGGAGCGCTCACGCTCGACATCCGACTGCCAGTCGACGACTACCGGGGTGCGTCTGATCTCGCCGAGCTGATCGCCACGCCCGCCGATGCACTCGAACAGGCCAACCACGACTTTTGGCGACAGAAGCTTCGGGTCAGCGGCACACAGCCGCTGCTCCCAGCCGCGCTCGCGCATCTGGGTGTTCTGTTTCGCATCTGTCGCTCACACCTGCTGATCCTCGCCGATCATGGCCAGATCCACCCCGGACCCACGATCTATGACGCCTTCTGGGTCCGCGATTCGTCGGTCGAGGGGATCGCCTGTGCGTTGAGCGGCGACCTGAACCTGCCCCGTCAGCAGTTCGGGACTCATTACCCGACCGTGTTCAACCGCGGCCCAGGTTGGATCGGACCGGCGCGTCTGCATGGATTCTTTGGCGGCGCGCACGAGAAGAACGATCATGAATGGGACAGCAACGGTCAAGCACTCTGGGCGATCGGGCGTTTCGACCGCATCCTCGGTCCCAGCGAGCGTTTCGGGGCCGGTCTCTACTTTCCATATGTGCTGGAGGGCGCGCGCTGGATTCGCGACAACCGCAGCCCGTACGGACTGCTGCACAGCGGCTGGAGCGCCGAGCACCTCGGCGACAAGCATCAACCCCACTACTGGGACGACCTCTGGGCGCTGGCGGGCCTGTGGGAGGCCGCGAAGCTCGCCGAGCGCATCGGCGCGCACGAGGTCGGTGAGCTGTGGGCGATCTACGATGACGTCCGCCGCGCGACGAGCGACTCGATCCGCTGGGTGCTCGCCGAGCAGTCCCGCCGCGGCTATTGGGAGACCTTCATCCCCACTGGACCCGGTGATGTCGGTCGACTCGACTCCACCATGATCGGCGCCTTGGCCTATTTCCATCCCTGCCGGCTCGACCAAGGCAAACGGCTGGGGGAAGACATCGACTGGGCGGCGCGGATGACGCTCGAAACCATCTGGTCGCACTTCGTCCGTGATGGCGGCTTCCGCCATGACAGCGCCTGGTTCTGTTTCGGACCCTATCTCACACTGCAGCTCGCCCATGCCTTCCTGCTGATCGGCGACCTCCAGCGCATGGATCAATGTCTGGCATGGTCGATCGGCAATGCGGGCTACGCATCGGTCTCGCACGCGGTGGGCGACGGACGTTGGTCCGTCACCCAAGGTGCCTGGAACGAGCAGCATTGCGACCCGATCGCCAGTGACTTCGCCGAGGTTCCCGAGCGCTGGTGGTACATGGGTGACATTCCCCACGGCTGGGCAGCGGCTGAATTCCTGATGCTGCTGCGCGACATCCTCTTGTCCGAGTCCGACGAGGATAGCGACCCCCACATCGATCTCGCCGCGGGTCTCTTGCCCCACTGGCTGAAGGATGGCGAGAGCGTGGGGGTGCACAACGCTCCGACGCTCTTCGGGACACCACTGAGCTACCGACTGACAGTCGATCGCACCAGCCAGCAGGTCCGGATCCAGATCGACCAGGCCCCGGCCGGCGTGCGCCTCGTCTATCCATGCCGTTTCGGCGAGATCAGCAGTGCCCAGGCCGACGGCAAACCCATCCCGAGCGACACCCATCATGCCTTCATCCCGGCCGGAGCCGCGGCGATCACCGTCGACTACCGCTGACCATGCTGCCGCGGCGGCACGCTCGCGGCAGCAGGCAACGCATTCAGCTCACTCTGTTTGCAACGCCTGACCGATCTGCTCACCCTGAAGATAGTGCTTGTCCACCTCGGCGGTGAAACGCACCCGCTGCGGCTGGAACAGCATGATGATGTCCGAGCCACCGAACTGGAAGAAGCCGAACGGCTCACCCTTGGCCAGGTTCACGCCCACGTCCGGCGTCTGCGTGACCGACGAGACCTGAGCCATGCCGATCGGCAGGACCGCGACCAGACCGATGCGCTCACTCTCGAGCACCAGCAGGCCGCGCGCCTGAGTGAACTGGTATCCCACCGGATCCAGCGGATCGAGCCCGCCGTCCGGCTTGCGCTCGACCTCCAGGACCATCTTGCCAAGGATCACCCGCTGCTCCAAGACCTTGCCGGCGACCGGGGTGTGAAAGCGGTGATAGTCGTTGACGTTGAGGAAGGCATGGGTGAAGACACCGCCCTTGAAGGCCTCGGCATAGGGACTGCCTTCGAGCAGCGCCGGGATCGAGTAAGGCACGCCCTTGACCTCGATGGTGCCAGTGTCGGTGATGGGCCAGGTCCCGAGGAAGACACTGTCGGCTGGCGAGACGATGATCTCCTCATCGCAGCGCCCGGCGATGGGCCGGCGCCCCGGCTTGACCTCGCGCGCGAAGAACTGGTTGTAGTTCTGCCAGCCGCCGGGGCCGACGAAGTAGTCGTCCATGCGATATCTTGGGTCGGCATAGAAGGACTGGATGTCGGCCAGCGATGCCGGGGTATCCAGGAACGAGCCCCAGTCCTGCACGAAGCGGATCACCCATTGCTGGAAGGGCTCGCTGGCACGCAGCGCGTCGGACTGATTGATCAGAAAATAGAACAATGCGGCGTCGTCCAGCAGTGTCTGGGCATTGGGCACGCGTCGCACGGCATCGTTCAGGTAGCCATGATAGTCATCCAGCGTCGTGATGCCATTCCAGTCCGCGCGCACCAGTGATTCGGCCAGCGCTGCCTGGATGTCGGGGCGGATGACGAGGAGCTGTTTCAGATCGGTCACGATGGGCGCATCGGTGGTTGCGGCAGCCATGGCGGCCTGGGGCTGCGCGGCCTGCGCTGACGTCAGCCAGACGAGGATGGCCAGCAGCAGCACTGACAAGATGAAGCCACTCCTATGATGGTGATCGATGATTGACATGATGATGACTCCGACGATGTGATTGTTGTACTCGTAACATTGAGTCTAGACGGATTACACCATCACGCGATGGTCGTCCTGTTCCTGGATGATGATCGTTCCCGTGCGCGGGCGATGTCGCGCAATCACCCACCGCTCGCGGGACTTCACATCTACTTGATTCCGGAGGTTTGTGTTCAGGGGCCATACCCGAGAATTCCATCGTCTCAGCACGGGGCTCGCACAAGGAGCTGTCATCCAAGGCTGATGCTACCAGGCATCCGATGACCAATCGCCGGATCAGGTTGAGATCAGCAAGACACCCGTCATCCTCGTATCCTTGATACCCTAGGCGAGCGCCAGAGTCGGCTAGCCCCGTCTCCTGTCCGGCGATGCGATCTGTCCCCGCGGCTCAACCTGGAGTGGAATGGACACTAAAACCCTGATCATCGCCGCTCTGGTGGTCGCCTTGGCGGTCAGCTTCAGCATGGCCATGGTCTTCTGGACACGTCGCACCTACCCCGGCTTCGGCTATTGGCTGACCGGTTCGGCATGCCGGGTGCTTTCGGCGGCGCTCTTCCTGCTGCCACGCGATCAATTCCCCCCCTGGCTGACCATCATCCTGGCCAACTATCTGCTCTTTGCCGAGCTGATTCTCTATCTGCGCGGAACCTTGATCTTTCGCGGCCAACCGGTTCGTGTCCGCTGGGATGTCGCCGGCTCCCTGCTCTTCCTCGTTGCGTTTTTCTGGTTCACCTATGTCGAGCCCAATCGAAACGCCCGTGTCGGGATCGGCCTGTTCTTGATCGCGATCTGGTCGTTGCGCCTGTGCCTGGCGCTCTTGACCCGGCGTCCGCCCTATTTTGTGCCTGAAAGAAAACCCTAAAAAATCGCCGTCCCCCCGTGCTGCTGACCGAATTGCGACCATGGCTTTTAGCCCATTTCCGTTGCTCAACACGATGTC
>RZZN01000144.1 GCA_009929855.1 Gammaproteobacteria bacterium | reverse complement strand
GAAAGGACGTTTCTCCCACCCCGGTCATGTCTACCACGTCACGACCTGCACCGAAGCGCGCGCCCCCTTGTTCCGCGATTTCGCCTGCGGAAGGCTGGTGGTGAAAGAGATGCGGAAACTGGACGACGGCGAGACGCTGACATCGCTCGCCTGGGTCATCATGCCCGACCATGTCCACTGGCTGTTCCAGCTCGGCGACGACCTGACCTTGTCGCAGGCCATGAAGGGCTTCAAGGCCCGCTCGGCATTGAGCATCAACCGTTTCCTGAACCGTTGGGAGCCAGTCTGGCAGCGGGGGTTCCACGACCATGCCCTCCGTCGGGAGGAAGACCTGCGCACCGTCGCGCGCTACATCATCGGCAACCCGCTCCGCGCCGGCCTGGTTCAGCACATCGGAGACTATCCTCTATGGGACGCCATCTGGCTGTAGGGGTGAATTCATTCGCCCCTGCGCGGATCCATGCAAACCTTGTAGGGGCGAATTCATTCGCCCATTGTCCTGGGAATGATGACGGGGCGAATAAATTCGCCCCTACAATGACGCCGTGAACGCCGTCTACACCAGGGGCGAATAAATTCGCCCCTACAATGATGCCGTGAACGCCGTCTACACCAGCGACGAGTCCAAGCGACGTTTCGAGATTCTGGACCGCCAGGTCTTCGTCCGCTTCCGATCGCTCCTGATGGAGCCGACTGCCTTTGCCGATGCGGAGCGACACGACGACATCGAGGCCGTCCACAAAAAGCTCAGCGAGCGACACACCACGCCGAGCGACGCGACACGCGGAGCGACGCGCCACGCCGAGCGACACGCCACGCCACGGCACGGCACGGCAGACGTCAAGAAGCTCCTGAAGTCGCTGTATCGTCTTGTCGATCAGGCGATCCGTCCCGAATCACCCGGTGACGACCAGACCAGTGCGCTCAACTATGATCTCAAATGTTGTCGATCTCGACCCCACTTGCATTCGGAGGCGGAGCCCATCACCTGAGAGCTATCATATTGGTGCGTTTTGGAAACCTTCCTTGATCTCTGCTCCACCAGAGCTTCTGCTCGGGCGCTTTCGACGCCCTGATCAACCCCTGCACTCTGAGGCGCGGACCTTGCGCGTTCGCCGCTTGATCTTCGCCACCGCGGTTCTGTCGACGATCTCTTTCCTGATGTTGTGGATGGCCAAGACACTGAGCCCCGGCGGTCTTGACTCCCTCGAGTGGGCCTTACTGCTCTGTTTCGGCTTGACGCTGCCTTGGACGACCATCGGCTTTTGGAATGGGTTCATTGGTCTGCCTGAAGACCGATCGGTTGCGGATGACGGGCCGGGTGACTGACGCGATGGAGCCGGAGGAGGTTGCTGCGCCGCTCGAGTCCGTCATCGCCGACGCCAAGCTCGCGATCGCGACCGCCCACCCGACGGAGAGGCCCTAGAACCGATGACGAGCGAGAGCCATGAGACCACGGCGTTTTGGGTCACCGCGCCCGGTCATGGGGAGCTGCGCGAGGAGCGGCTAGCGCCGCTGGCCGTGGGGGATGTGCGGATACGCACGCTATTCACGGGCGTCAGCCGTGGGACCGAGGGGCTGGTCTTCCGCGGTGAGGTTCCTGAGACTGAATACGAGCGCATGCGCGCACCCTTCCAGGACGGGCAGTTTCCGGCGCCGGTCAAATATGGCTACTGCAATGTCGGGCGCGTCGTGGCGGGACCGGACGACTGGGTCGACTCACTGGTCTTCTGTCTCTATCCCCATCAGGCCTTGTATCAGGTGCCGGTTGACTGGGTGCACCCCTTGCCCGATGGTCTTGCTCCCGGGCGCGCCGTGTTGGCCGCGAACATGGAGACCGCGATCAATGCGCTCTGGGACTCGGCCGTCCGGGTCGGTGACCGTGTCGCGGTGGTCGGGGGCGGGGTCCTGGGTAGTTTGTGTGCTTGGTTGGCGGGCCAGATCCCGGGCACCGAGGTCGAGCTGATCGACATCGATCCGCGACGCGCCGGCATCGCCGCCGCGCTCGGTGTCGCCTATCGCGATCCGGCGCAAGCGAGCCCGGACGCCGATCTGGTCATTCACGCGAGCGGCTCGCCCGCGGGTTTGGAGCGGGCTCTGGAGCTCGCTGGTTTCGAGGCACGGGTGATCGAGCTCAGCTGGTTTGGAAACCGCACTGTGCCTCTTGCGCTCGGCCGTGGCTTTCATCAGCGTCGGTTGCGTTTGATCTCCTCCCAGGTGGGCAGCGTCGCGGACGCGCAGCGCGCGCGTTGGGATCACCGCCGCCGCATGGCGCTCGCGCTCGCCTTGCTGAGAGACCCGCTGCTGGATTGTCTGATCAGCGCGGAGAGCCCGTTCGCCGAGCTGCCCGAGGTGCAGGCGCGGCTGGCTCTGGATCCACGAGGTGCACTGATGCATCGGATCCGCTACCCGCTCGCGGAGGCGGCGAGATGATCCATCGGTGATCATCCGCTCGGTGATCATCCACAGTTGAAACTCAATCAGGGGGCGTCGATGTACGGCATTCGCGTTCGTGATCAGATGATGATCGCTCACAGCTTCGACGGGGAGGTTTTCGGTCCCGCCCAACGACTCCATGGCGCAACCTATGTCGTGGATCTGGAGTTTCGCTGCGAGGCGCTGGATGAGGCCAACCTGGTGGTCGACATCGGGCTCGCCAGCCAGGCCTTGCGCGCGGTGCTCGATGAGCTCGACTACCGCAACCTGGATGAGCTGCCGCAGTTCGCGGGTCAGAACACGACCACTGAATATCTTGCCCGCTACATTTTCGATGCCATGGCGCAGCGCATCGCTGAGGGTGAGCTTGGCCCGGCAGCGGCCGGCGTCATCAGCCTGCGTGTCGAGTTGGCCGAATCCCATCGGGCCTGGGCCTTTTTCGAGGCGGCATTGACCCGAGTCCCGTGATGCGCGCGCTGTGGTTTCTGATTCCCGGCGACTTGGACACACCAAGCGGCGGCTATGCCTATGATCGACGCATCGCCTCCGGTCTTGCAGACCTCGGCTGGCAGCTCGAATACCGCCGTCTCGACGACAGCTTTCCCAACCCCTCGGGTTTCGCACTGGACGGTGCCAGAGAGACCTTGGCGCAGATTCCCGATCAGGCCATGGTCTTGATCGACGGTTTGGCATTGGGGGCGATGCCGGAGCAAGCAAGAGAACAGGCTCGGCGCCTGCGCTTGGTCGCCCTGGTCCATCATCCGCTCGCCGATGAAACCGGACTCCAGCCCGCGCGCCAGGCCGAGCTCCGCCACAGCGAGGCCCGCGCGCTGAGCTGGGTGCGCGGCATCATCGTGACCAGTGATCTCACCGCCAAACGACTCGTCCGCTATCAGGTCCAACCAGACCGGCTGCGCGTAGTGGAGCCCGGCGTGGACCAGCGTCCCGGTCCCCCTGTGGGTCCGACCGGTCGTGGCGGCGATGATGCCATCTCACTGATCTGCGTCGCGAGCCTCATCGAGCGTAAAGGCCATGACCTGCTCCTGCAGGCCTTGTCCGGGCTTCGGCACCTGCGCTGGCACCTGACCTGTGTCGGTGATCTGAGGCGAGATCCTGCCTGGACGGCACGCATCCTCGCGCTCAGAGAGTCCTTGGGGCTCACCGAACGGGTTCGCTTGACCGGTGCCCTGTCCGCGAATGAGCTCGAACAGCATTATCTCAATGCCAAGCTCGCGGTGCTCGCGACCCGCTTCGAAGGCTATGGCATGGTGATTTCCGAAGCACTGACGTATGGATTGCCAATGGTGGTCACGCGCGGGGGCGCTGCCGCCGAAACCCTCCCGCACGGGGCTGGACTGACCGTCCCGGTCGGGGATGTCGCCGCCTTGCGGGACGCCCTGCGAACCCTGATCGTCGATTCCGACAAGCGCGCCCGTCTTGCCGAGGGCGCCCGGCGGGCCGCGCTGGGCTTGCCATCCTGGAGCCAGTCGGCGCAAGCCTTTGCGCGGGCACTGGAGCACTTTGGTCAGCGCCCGCCGCCGCTTGCGGACCCGCTGGATCCGGCTCATGCCTGAGCAGACTGAACGCTTCTCGGCCGATTGGCTGAGCCTGCGCGAGCCGGTCGACCATCGCTCCCGATCCGCGCGTGTCTTGGCGGCGGCCCGTCGCTGGGTGGCCGGCCGCGAGCGGCTGCGGATCGTCGATCTTGGTTGCGGGTCCGGCTCCAATCTGCGCTATCTGCTCCCGCGGCTTGCGGTCACTCAGCACTGGGTCTGTGTCGATCAGGATGCCGCATTGCTCGCGCGCTTGGTCGCGACGGCACCGGATTCGTCACGGCTCGCGGAGCTCAGCGCTCGGGTAGGCTCGCTGCGGAGCCTGGACTTCATTGCGGACATCGACCCCTCGACCCTGGTGACCGCAAGCGCGCTGCTGGACCTGGTGTCCGAGGCCTGGCTCGCCGAATTGCTGACCCTGTGCCGACGCCAAGGCGCCGCGCTCTTGGTCGCGACCACCTATGACGGGCGTGTCGGCATCCATCCCAAGCACCCCGAGGACGACTGGATCCTGGCGCAATTCAATACCGATCAGCACCGCGACAAGGGCCTGGGTCCTGCGCTCGGGCCGGATGCGGCAAGCAGGCTCAGACAGATCGCCAAAACCCTGGGGTTCAGACTTCATCAAGATCCCGCGGATTGGCAGTTGGACCAGCATGACCGCGAGGTCGCGTCGCGTCTGGTCGCGGGCTGGGCTGAGGTAGTCGCGCAGCGGTTGCCGAGCGAGAGCGGACGCGTCCGGGAATGGCATCGTCTGCGTGCGGCGTCTCTCGCCGCTGGAGAGCTCCTGATCCGCGTCGGCCATCAGGATCTGTTTCTTGAACCAGACTGCACCTGGGAGCACCACCGGTAATCCAACCGAGAGCTCAAGCGGGCCGCGTGCGCGGCGCTGCCGCGCGGCATGC
>RZZN01000143.1 GCA_009929855.1 Gammaproteobacteria bacterium | reverse complement strand
GTCAGGGCCTCCGGCCCAGAGGAGTCGGGGCCTCCAGGGCCCGAGTGAGGATCCTCCCACGCCCGCGAACCAGACTGATCGGATGTCCCCATGAGCGCCCGGTCCCAGGATCCGCGTCGCGCCTGTCCTTCCTCGGGGCGAGGACGCCCCGACTCCCCTGGGGAACGCCTCGACGCCCCTGGGGAACGCCTCGACGCCCCTAGAGGCGACGTTTGTGCATTTTCTCAAACGCCAACACGTCAACCTATCGTTTCCAGAAAGACTCTCATCCACCCATCCACCCATCCATCCACCCAGCAACCCATCCACCCATCCACCCACCCATCCATCCATCCATCCATCCACGACACCTTGCGTCAAAGCATATAGTGTAATAATCTCATAACACGGATAGTGAAATGACAAGGATTCATATGCCTACCCCTGGACCGTTCACTAAGCCAGAGACCTCTGCCGATGTAATCAGGACCGCAACTCCTCCGTCTCGACCTGACGTCACCCCCTCTTCTCCCATGGAGATCACACGCAACCATCTCACCCACTGGCATATCGCCGATTCCTGGGTGTTCGTCACTTGGCACCTGGGCGACTCGCTTCCTCGTGAGCGGCTTCATCAATTGATCGAAGAAAAAAATGCCTGGCTTGCTCGGCACCCAAAGCCATGGGACGAGGTCACCAGCCGCACATTTCACGACAATTTCACGCACCGCCTCGACGGTATGCTCGACGCAGGTCTTGGCGGCTGCGTTCTTCGTCAACCTGATGTCAGACAGATCGTCGCCGACGCCTTCGCGTTTTTCGCTGGGCAGCGCTACGAATTGGGTGACTGGGTGATCATGCCCAACCACGTCCATGTCCTATTCCGCCCATTGGGCGAACACCGTCTGGCCGCCATCATCCAATCCTGGAAAAGCTTCACATCAAGAAAAATCAATGAGCGAATTGGGCGCTCAGGTCGCCTTTGGCAGGAAGACTACTGGGATCAGCTGATTCGCAGCGAGCGACACTTCATCGCAGTTCAGAGATATATCCGCGAAAACCCCATCAAAGCCGCCCTCAGCGACGACGTATGGAGCGGGAGCTTCGTCTCAACCTGAGGGACCGGGTCGGCTCTGCTTGAAGCTCTTCCCACGCCTGCGAACCAGACCGATCCGATGTCCCCATGAGCGCCCGGTCCCAGGACCCGCGTCGCGCCTGTCCTTCCTCGGGGCGAGGACGCCCCGACTCCCTGGGGGCCTCCGACCCATGGGAGTCAGCCCCAGAGGAGTCGGGGCCTCCAGGCCCCGAGTGAGGATCCTCCCACGCCCGCGGACCAGACCAATCGGATGTCCCCATGAGCGCCCGGTCCCAGGATCCGCGTCGCCCCTGTCCTTCCTCGGGGCGAGGACGCCCCGACTCCCTTGGGGGGCCTCCGGCCCAGGGGAGTCGGAGCCCCAGAGGACTCGGGGCCCCAGAGGTGTCAGGGCCTCCGGCCCAGAGGAGTCGGGGCCTCCAGGCCCCGAGTGAGGATCCTCCGACGCTTGCGGACCAGACCGATCCGATGTCCCCATGAGCGCCTGGTCCCAGGATCCGCATTGTGCCTGCCTTTCCTCCGGGCGAGGATGCGCCGATTCCCTTGGACACGGCGCCGGCTCACATGGGTGCTGGGTGGCTTGATTCCTTTCCTTCCAGCCGATAGAGCCAGGCGAGCAGTTCGGCGACCGCGACGTAGAGTTGGGGCGGGATGCGCTCGTCGAGATCCACTTGCATCAGGAGCGCGACGAGCTCGGGTGATTCGTGGACGTAGACGCCGGCCTCGCGGGCGCGGGCGATGATCTCGGCGGCGATGGCGCCGCGGCCTTTGGCGACGACGCGGGGTGCTGTATCGCCGCCTTGGTAGAGGAGTGCGACCGCCGACGCCCTGGGGTCGAGGGGGGGCGCCGAGTCCTGCTGGGGATGCTGGGATGCTCGTGTGGTCTTGTTCGCTTGTTCAGCCATTGATCCAAGTTCGGTGCTGGGGTTGCGTAGGTGCTTGGGTTGAGTCGGTGCTTGGGTTGCGTAGATGATTGGGTTAAGTCGGTGCTGGGGTTGCGCAGATGCTGGGGTTGCGCAGATGCTGGGTTGGGTCGGTGCTGGGGTTGCGCATCTGCTGGGTTGGCGAGGTTCTGGGTATGAGAGATGCAGGGATTCCTCTCATTTTCTTCACTCACATGAGCTTTCGCTCATTCGCCCTCGGCCTTGGACTCGGCTGGGGCCCCAGCTCCAACTCCAGCCCCAGCTCCAGCCCCAGCCCCAGCCCCAACTCCAGCCGTGCCCCCAGCCTCGGCCTCGGCTGCGGCGCCAGCTCCAGACCCAGCCTCGGCCCCTCCGCCAAGTAACCGCCCTGTCCGCGTCGAGGTCACGGAAGCGCTTGCCTCGCTGGTTGACACCTCGAATGCGCCGACGACCAGGTCCGCGGCGCTCAAGGCGCTGATGAGCTCGTCGCGGTGGGAATCGAGTCGCCGGGCTGACTCGGGCTCGGCGGCGAGCAGTTGGAGGCGCAGACCGGATGCGCTCAGTCGTAATCGCGCCTCCACCTCGCCCAGTCGCGGCAAGGTGAGACGCAGTCGAGTCTGCCAGGCGGCAGCCTCGGAATCCTCAGCCTCCCGCGCCCATTCAGCCGGGTCCTCGACGATCAGCTCGATCTCTTGTCCCGGCCAGGCCTGTCCTTGCCAGACATACTGATTGGTGGCCAGTGCGTCGAGCTGCTGTTGCACCAGCGGGATCACCGGGCCGGGCAGCGCCGGCTGTGGCGCGGATGCATTGCTCGAGGCGATGCTCGAGCTTGCGCCGGACGCGCTCCTGAGCATGCCCGACTCGAGCCCGCTCATGCCCGCCCTGCCGGCGGCCGCGTCCTGTGGATTCGCGCCAGTCGCATGCGTTCCAGTTGCATTCGTTCCGCTCGCATTCGCGCCCGTCGCATTCGAACCTTGAGCAGTTGCATTGACCCCGTGCGCGCCCGCGCCAGCTGCAGCGCCTGGCCCCCCCGCGGTCCCAGCCGCGGTGGGACCCGTGCCCGATGTGCCCGCGCCCCCCGCGGACCCACTCGCGCCCGGCGCGGTGCTCATGCCCCCGCCCGGCGTGCCCCCGGCCGCCCCAGGCCCTCCAGACCCTCCAGACTGTCTCCCCGCGCCTGGGGGCAGCTGCCCTTGCGGCTCCTGTCGCAGCGACTCGGTCGGGAGCCGCCCGGTCAGCCAGCGCGCCTGATGCGCCTCGTAGAACAGACCACTGCGCGTCACCGCCTGCTGCAATGCCGAGGCCAGCGGGGCCGCCGCCACGGCTCCTTGCGCCAGCAGCGGTTGGCCGCCGGCGAGCTTGGCCGGACTGGCGGCCGCTTGGCCGCCGAGCAGAAAACTGATCAAGCGCCCGGCTGGACTCAGCTGGGTGGGTGTCGAGCTGGCCTGACCCCCAGGCGCACCCTCGCCAGGGCCCAGCAGACGAGCGAAGACGACACCCGGCGAACGATCGGTGACCATCAATTCGAGCGAGTCGCCCGGTTTGGCGCTGGCGTTGAGCGCCAGCGTGATCTCGCGACCGGCGACCACCGCCTGGAAGGTGCCATCGGGCAGGGTGCGCTGCAGGGTGGCGTGAAAGCGCTGACCAGGCACCAGCTGAGGCAGCTGAGACTGGATCTCGCGCGCGCGCTGCAGGCCCGGAACCTGCGGCTGCCCGCTCAGCTGACCGACATCGGCCAGCGAGCGCAGTTGCGCGGCGACATCCGAGGGGATCATGAGCGCCCGTCCGAGTCGGTGAGCGCGACAGGACGACGGGCGTCGCCCTCGTGGGGCAGTCCGCGGGTCTTTGTCTCTCGCGTGCTGGGGCTCGGTCCAGCGGCACCCACGCGAAGCAGCGCGCGGGTCTTGGCATGTTGCTTGGTAGCGCTCAGTCCGGCGCCGACCACGCAAAGCAGCGCGCGGGTCTTGGCATGTTGCTTGGTGGGGCTCAGTCCGGCGCCGACCACGCGAAGCAGCGCGCGGGTCTTGGCATGTTGCTTGGTGGGGCTCAGTCCGGCGCCGACCACGCGTAGCAGCGCGCGGGTCTTGGCATGTTGCTTGGTAGGGGTCAGTCCGGCGCCGACCACGCAAAGCAGCGCGCAGGTCTCGGCATGTCGCTCGGTGAGGCGCATTCGGACCTCAGCCAGACTCGACATAGCGCCATCCACGCGGCCCAGACAGACTGCGGTGACTGAGGCGGCATCAAACGCCATAGGCACGACGCAGCGCACGATCACGCGCCCGGCTTGCCAACAATCGGCGCAGACTCTCGAGGTAAGGCTCGACCTGTGCACGAATCTCCGCATCCAAGGCCAACACATGCTCGATGCGACGCGTCATCTCGAGCACGTCCGATTCGGTCATGGTGCCGGCGATCGGCTGCGCCGAAGCCGCCGTGGCAGTCGCCTGCATCTTCTGACGCAGCTCAGCCACATCGGACTCCAATGCCACCAGCCGATCCCAATCCTCGGCTCGCGCCGCGGCGGCCATGGCCTCGTATCGGGCAACCAGTGAATCGAGCTCGATGACGCTTAGCATGGGTTCAGCCTGGTTCAATAATGGATTCAATTGTACATCGAGCTCTCAAGCCCCAGCGGAGGCGGGGCCTCCAGCTCCAGCCCAAGGGAGCCGGGGCCTCCAGGCCCCAGGGAAGTCGGAGCCCCAAGGGAGCCGGGGCCTCCAGGCCCAGAGGAGTCGGGGCCTCCAGGCCCCGAGTGAGGATCTTCCCACGCCCGCGGGCCAGGTCGATCCGGTGTCCCCATGAGCGCCTGGTCCCAGGATCCGCATTGTGCCTGTCCTTCCTCGGGGCGAGGACGCCCCGACTCCCCTGGGGGGCCTCCGGCCCTAGAGGACTCGGGGCCCCCTTAGGAGTCAGGGCCTCCGGCCCAG
>RZZN01000142.1 GCA_009929855.1 Gammaproteobacteria bacterium | reverse complement strand
GCCGTGGGACCAACAAAAGCACGGGCGCACCTGTGCTAGATGATCTCGGATCAAGAGGCATCCCGCGCAGGTGCGGTAGTGGTCCCATCGGCCATCCCATAACCCGGCAGCGCGTTCGTAGCGCTCTCCGGGATGGATCGTCGCTCCGCACTCGTGGCATCGGTGCGCCTTGCGCGCGATGGGGCGCGTGGCGTGGTAGACAGACGGACGCTCTCCGTCGCAGTGGCATTCCATCTCACACCCCCGTCGCCATCGTCCGAAGCCTAAGTTCCATCCGCTCCTGGCACTCCACGCACCGCCCGCGTTCGCGCCGATGCTCTGCCAGCGGTTCGCCGCATTGGTCGCAGTGCGAGCGCCACCTCGGTGCGATGCCGCGGGCGGCGGCGATCGCGTCGGCAAGCTCGCGTTCGATCTGGTCTGTTGCGCGGTCTGCATCATCCATTGCGCTTGCTCCGATGCGCCCGCGCCCGGGCCTTGGCGTACTGCGCCGGACTCGGCTCGATAAACCGCGGCTGCTTGCTGGTCGCGCGGTCCCGCAGTGCCGCGATCGTGCCCTCGGTGGCCTCCACGCGGGGTTGTGCGAGGTGGCTGCTGCGGTGTTGGTAGGATGGGATCATTGCCGGCGATCTCCGGTGGCTTTCTCGATTGCTGCCGCGGCCATTTCCGCAATGCCGGCGCCGTTTCCGCTGATCCGCGCATATTCGGCAAACGCCTGACACGCTGCGAGCAAATCCGGCGCCGCGGCAATCAGGCGGGCGTTGTCTTCGCCGATATATCCGCGCATCACGTCGCCGGTCAAAACCGAGTTGGTCATAAACAGCGTGGCGTAATTTGTATCGCCATGCATCTCGTAGCGCCAAGGCCCGGGTGTGTGGATCATGACGCCTTCCTCGCCTCGATCGCCGCCTCGACCCGCGCCATATCCTCGGCACTCAACCCCTGCTCGCGCGCCTCCTCCAGCCACGTCTCGGCATCCTCTGGATTGACCCGCGCGATGCCGGCGAGGATCTGGTCGACGGGCTCGGGGGGCGTCATTTCAAAGGATTCCGGCTCCGCGACTTTCTTGGCCTTCGCGGATTTCGCGGCCTTTTCCAGGGCTTCGTTGATCGCTGGCTTCTCGGGCGCCGTTTCGAACCAATCGCCTGACGCAGACATGCCGTCCTTGATGCTTGTGTAGATCTTGCGCAGTTGCAGGATCTGCGCGGGCCGGATCGCGTCGAGCCGGTTTCCGAGCCGCTTGACGATAGCGTCGGTCGAGACTCCGAGCTTGCTGAATGCGTCGGTGAGCTTCTTCACGCCTTTCGGCGACGTGTCCGCTTGAGCTGCAAGCGTCACCTCGCACTGCTGTACCGCGGCTTCAGTTACGTCCCCCGGGATCGCTGCGAGGATGCACGCCCGCAGCCGGCGCGATCCTTGGTTGGCAACGAGTTCGTAGACATCGCGCGGGTCCGTGAGCTTCTTTACGCCTTGACGGGTGTGGCGTTCGTGGCGCACCTGGAAGACCTTCACGTATCTCGTGTTGGTCTCAAGATCCCATGCCGACGCCTCTACCGACGACTCCCCGTCACGCTGCTCAAGCTCGCGTAGTCCGCATTGAAGATTCCCCCATGCTTGCGCCATCGCCTCGGCGAGCCGGATCGACGGGCCGGTGACTTCCGATCCGCCGCGGTTGTAGGAGTACATCGCGCCTTCCGCGAGCGATTGCCGGGTACACGCCTGCAGGATCCGGTCAACCGCCTGCACCGGGTCGCGCGGAAAGCGCTTGGCAATCACCATCATCGACTGGACTTCGGATTCTTCGCGGGCCGCGCCGGTCTGTGCGACGTGGGCGAGTTGCTGCTTATTCTCGAAAGGGTTTAGGGCATTCATTTAACGACTCCACCGGGGAAGGGTTAGGATTTCGATTTCTTGTGAATATCCAGGGTACGAATTGGTGCGTTTGCACTCGTCATATTTCTCGATCAACTCGTCTATCTTGTATCTTGCCGACTCCATCGCTTCGTCATCAATCATGTACAGCGCAACGGCAAAAGGCGCCTCGCTTTCAACAACGATAAACACCATTGACCGCTTGCCAAGTCCGCACGCCTCTGACGCCATACCGTAAAAGCACGCCTGATAATCGTAGAAATACTTGTGAGCCGACCGCGCGAATTCCTCGGGGCTCGCAGACTGGGCGGTTTTAAGATCAACCAGGATCTCGTAGCCATCCGGGAGCCAATCGAACCGCGCCTTACAGTCAACGCCTTGCTCGCTCCATAGCGCCGTCACCTCGGGTTTGCCTCCGGCCAGCAAGGCGCGGGCGTATGGGTGAGCCATCACCGCGTCGCGCATGGCCTGCGCCTCATCCCATTGATCCTGGGTCACGATCACGTCGGCGTTTTTCGATGCGTCAACGAATGCGGCATAAACACCTTTTCCGATCGTCGTCCGCCGATCGCACTCCGGCACGACGGCAAAGCGGTACGTCTCGGGCTCCAGGATCAGGCCGTGAACGTGCGTCCCGAGCGCCTGAGCGGGGCTCGGCTTGCTTGGCGTCATCACCGCATGGCGATAGTGCGCCGGGCTGCGGGCGAGCGCCTTCAGGCCGCTGGACGACAGGCGATCGAGGGCGAGGTATTCGGCAAAGGGCAGGTCATGGATGAGTTTGCTCATGGCTCAATACCGGATCGTCACGTTCGGGATGTTGCCGCGCGCAATGGCGGTGATGACGTCTCGCGCAACAGATTGCGCAATTCCTGCGTCGATCAGCGCAGACACAGCCTTCGAATTCACCGCGCGCCGATGCTCGACATCCGCGGCCCGCAGATCATCATCGGCTTGCTTGGCCGCTGCTTCGGCATCCGCGCGGGCGCGCTCTTGCTCGGCAGCCATCCTGGCGCGCTCTTCAGCCTGGGCCGCGCGTCGCTCGGCGTCGATACGCTCTTGATTTGCGCGCTCGATCTCGGCTTGCCTGGCTTGCTCCGCGGCGATGCGGGCGCGCTCGGCTTTCTCGGCTTCCGCTTTGGCCGCGGCTTCGGCTTGCGCCTTGGCGCGCTCTTCAGCCTCGCGGGCAATCCGCTCCTCGCGCTCTTTCTGCTCCCGCGCTGCGCGTTCGACGGCCTCGCGCTTCTCGCGCTCGATGGATTCGGCGCGCAGGCGGGCGAGTTCGGCTTGTTCGGCTTCGCGGTGTTTTGCGCGCTCAAGCGCTTCGGTCAAGGCGCGAATCGTCTCCGCGTGCGCGGCATCTGCAGCGGACTCGAATTCATCCCAATCGCCGTGAACCTGATAGGTCTCGCCGGCCTCCTCGATTCGATCGACGATCTGCGCGGACGAAAGGCCATCGATGCCTGCCGAGCATGCCTTAAGCGTCTCAATCGCCACCTGATGCCGCCTCACCCGCGCCAGTTCCGCCTCCTCCCAGTCCGTGAGCGGCTGGCGAACCTCCGCCTTGAGCCTGTCGAGCCGGTCGCGCGCAATCTTGCGCTCGGCGTCGACGACAGCGGCTTGCGCCTTCAGCCCGGCGACGAAATCCTTGCCGAGTCCGTCGATGTAGACTTTCGAGCTGGCGACCTTCGCGGCGACAGAAGCAATCGCCTTACGACCCTTCGCGGTCGACGTGTCCGGAACGATGGCCTTGGCGTCGGCTTCGATGCGGTCGAGCAGGTCGGACAGGCCGCCCGGGCTGAATAGCGCAGGCAAATCTGGTTGCTGGATCGGGATGAGTTCGTTCGACATTACAGGCTCTCCATTAAGGCTTGATACTGCGCATGGGCCAGATCCCACACCCGGTCGCCGACCAACCGCTCGCGCGCAATCGCAATCAGCAGCTCCTCGGCGCCGTGAATCAGCAGCGCGGCGCGATCCTCGCTCATGCCGGCGTCGCAGCGCTCGCGGCGCATATCGGCGAGCATCGCAGGGTCGGGGCTGAATGCACGCGGCTCGTCTTCGCGCCATGCGCTGGCTGGGGGCAGTGGTCCTGAGCTGAATTCATCGCCGTTGCGCGAGTCTGAGGCATCGTCGAGCCGATCGAAGGCCTCGGCGACATCCGGGTATGCGTCGCGAAGGGCCTCGATCACGTCGGCGCTCTTACCCTGGCGGATTGCGGGCTCGTGGCGAGAGGCGATGAACGACTGAATCCCGGCATCGCCGATGTTCGTGCCGGTCAGATCGGCGTCGGCCTGGTCTGCCCATGCTCCCAGTGGCTGAGCTTCGATCGCGACAGCGGATGCAAGTCGGTACGATGCGACCGCCCGCGCGCCCTTGCCGGACATGCCTCCGGGCTCACCCGGCTGCACCTCATCTCCGTTCTCGATGCGTCCATCGCTTTTGAGATAGCTCAGCACTCGCGCGAGGTCTTCCTTCGTCTCGGCGCTTTCGCACATGTCATACAGATCCGAGAGTGTGAGCGGGCGCGTTGCGGCTTCGAGCGCGCGTGTGATCTCGGCGGCGATCAATGGGCGCGTCGGTGTTTTGGTTTCGGTGTTCATGCTGTCGTGTCCGTGTCGTTGTGCATGCGTCTCGCGACGCGCAAAAGGATCAGGTATCCGATCAAGTCGAGTTCCGGGTCTTCGTCGTCATCGGTCTGCGCGCTTTGGATGCGCGAGAGCTTGTCGTCGATGCGGACCTTGATCTGCTCGATTGCATCGGCGCGGCTGAAGATGCGCTTCGGGTTCAGCGCCGAGTCGGCGTATTTGCGGTTCTTGTCGACAAGGAATTCGCCGAGTTGCCTGCATTCGATCACGATGAGTTCTTGCGACCGCGTTAATCCGCTCATGCTTTGTTCTGGCGCGTAGCTATCGCGCGGAGCACCAAATATCAGTTTTTGTTCGCTCATGCTGCCAACCCCTCATCAATCGCCTGCATGGATTCCCACAATGCCGACTGCAATTCGGTGCCGCAGTCGATCATTGCGCGCTTGGCTTCCAGATACGCCTCGGCGCG
>RZZN01000019.1 GCA_009929855.1 Gammaproteobacteria bacterium | reverse complement strand
TGCGCCTTTCAAGCGATTCGCACCCAACTCGAGCAGGGTATCCCGACCCGCGCAAAGGGGGATCCGTGCGATGCGTGCGCTGAGCCAGTGGTGGCGATCCCGGGTTCTGGCGCGTGAGCGCGCGCGCATCGACTCACAGGTCTGGGCGCGGGTCTGGGCGTCGCTCCCACTCCTCGCTGGCCTGGCGCCCGAGCAGGCGCGACGACTCGGCGATCTTGCGCTCTTGTTTCTGCGCGAGAAGCGGCTGGAGCCCGCGCAGGGTCTGGCGCTCACTGACGCGATGCGCCTGGCGATCGCGCTGCAGGCGGCCCTGCCGATCCTCGAGCTCGGTCTCGATTGGTATCGTGGCTGGTACGCGGTCATCCTCTATCCGGATGAGTTCGTCCCGGAGCACGAGGTCGTGGGTGAGGACGGGGTGGTCTGGATCGAGCGCGAGGCCAAGAGTGGCGAGGCGTGGGAGCAGGGTCCGGTCATCCTCTCCTGGGCCGATGTCGAGGCCGGCTCGGCGCTTGACGGCTACAATGTGGTCATCCACGAACTGGCCCACAAACTGGATATGCTCGACGGCGCCCCGAACGGCTGCCCACCACTGCATGCCGGGATGTCGCCCGCGGACTGGACAGCGGCACTCTCGATGGCCTACGAGGATCTGTGCCGGCGGGTCGACGCCGACGAGCAGACGCTCATCGATCCTTATGCGAGCGAATCGCCAGCCGAGCTCTTCGCGGTCGTGAGCGAATATTTCTTCGCGCGCCCCGATTTGCTGCATGCGCAATATCCGGCGGTCTACGGACAGCTGAAGCGCTTCTACCGCCAGGATCCCTTGGCTCGCTGCGGCGGAGCGCCGACCCCAGCGCCGCAGATCCATGAGGCGTGACTGGCCGATTGACGGCCTCGTGGATTTGGCTCGGGGTCTGCCTCGCTCATGGATCCGCCGGTTGACCTGTTGCCTTGTCCGCTGGTCGCGTGCGCTTGATGCTGGCTTGGTGGATCATCGAATGCTTCCAAGAAGCTTTATTACATGCCAAAATATTACGATTCACTGATCAGCGCCATGTGCTCTGAGCAGCTGAGTGGACGGTCGAGTCAACCCTCACGTGGCCCGTCCTCTGCAATGTCAGTGGCATGCTCACGAGGTCGTGCGTCTCATCGCAATCCGGTAAACCATTGCTGCCCCCCTGTGGGCGCGCGGATGATCTGTCGCCTGATGAAGGCCGCGCGATCGCTCGAGTCATGCCATTGGTCACACCGATAGCCTCGGTGAACGAAAACCGCGCTCCGCGATCCGGGGTCTGACGAACGGATCTCCATCGTCATATTGGCCAACACTGAATGACACTCATCGATTCATCCATGTCCCTCTCTGTCTCGAAAGCGCTTTCGATGGACTGTGACCGCCCCTGCGGTACCATCCATGAGCCATATACACATGATCTGGCGCTGGGTGGCGGGTCGAGCGGGTCGGACGATCACCGTCCGGAGTCGAGCATGATGTACTCAGGCAGCGAGCTGATCCCGGTCCGCCGGAAACGTCCGCGGCGTCGGCGCGATGACGCCCTGCCCGATGTCGCGACGCTAGCCCTCCTGCGGGGACAGCAGTATGGTATGAGTCGGCTCATCAATGATCTCGCGACCGATCTCATGGCCGCCACCTCGGGTGATTTCGATGCGGCCATCGAGCGCATTCTGCAGCGCAGTGGCGAGCACTATGGCGCCGATCGTGCCTACGTCTTCATCATCGACAGCGACGGCGTCCACATGCACAACACTCATGAATGGTGTGCGGATGGGATCGAGCCGCAGCGTGAGCTCTTGCAGGACCAATTGGTCGAGGCGACGCCTTGGTGGTGGCAGCAGATCAGACGGATGGGTCATGTACTGATTCCGGATGTCGCCGCTCTGCCTGATGCGGCAGCCTCGGAACGTGAGGTTCTCGAGCCGCAAGGAATCCATTCTTTGTGTGCTTTTCCGCTGACGAGCCAGGACCAGATCTTCGGTTTCGTCGGCTTCGACGCGGTGCGTGAGCGCCGTCACTGGACCGAGGCCGTGATCGAGTTCGGCCGCTCGATCGGTGGTCTGATCGGCATCGCACTCGGCCATAGTCGGATGCATCTGGCGCTGGTGGAGAGCGAGCGGCGTTATCGCGCCCTCTTCGAATCGCTTGCCGATGCCGTGATCGTGGCTGATTCGCAGTTTGGACAGATCGTCGATGCCAACCCGCAAGCCGAGATCCTCACCGGACACTCCCTCGCCGAGCTGCGTGATCTGTCGATCACCGATCTACATCCTGATGAGTATCACGCGGCAGCACTTGCGCATGTGCGTGACTCACTCGTGGACGATGCGACATCGACCATCGAGTTGGTGGTCTGTCATCGCGATGGGCATCCGATCCCAGTGGAGATTCGCAGTGCCGGTCATTATCTGGCCGGTGGTCAATCATTGGTGGCCAGTCTGTATCGCGATATCTCCGAGCGCAAGCGCGTGGAGTCGCGGATCCGCCATGTTGCCCATCATGATGCGCTGACTGGGCTGGCCAACCGCGCCTATTTCGAGACGCTCTTGAACGAGACACTGGTGGACGCCGAGCTCAAGCAGGCTCGATTCGCGCTGCTCTTCATGGATCTGGACAATCTCAAGCCGGTCAATGACCGGCTCGGACACACGGTGGGCGATCAGGTTCTCAAGCATGTGGCTAAGAGGATCCGCGCCGTGTTGCGGGCCTCGGATATCTCGGCACGGATCGGTGGTGATGAGTTCGTGGTCATCGCACGCGAGGTCTGTTGTCCAGAGGACGCGGCGGCCGTGGCCAACAAGATCCTGAGCGCGATTGCCGTGCCACTGGTCATCGACGGCCAATCAGTCGTCGCTTCGATCAGCATCGGAATCGCGCTCTATCCTGAGCATGGCCGGGTCGCCGCGGCACTCTATCGCTGCGCCGACGCCGCCATGTATTCCGCTAAGTCGCAGGGAAAGAATGGGATCGCCTTCTATTCGGGCGAGCCTTCGTTGACATAGATCTCCACCCGCCGGTTCAGGGCGCGTCCGGCCGCGGTGGCGTTATCGGCGATTGGTCGATCCTGCCCGATCCCCTCCGCGGACACCCGTCCCGCGTCTACTCCGCGCTCGATCAAGGCATTCCGCACCGCCTCCGCGCGTTGTTGCGAGAGCGCAAGATTGGCCTCTGCGTCGCCGATGCTGTCGGTGTGGCCTTCGATCCGGATCCGCACGTCTGCATGGTCGGCGAGGAGCACGACGATCCGCTCCAGGCCTGGCAGATCGCTATCGGACAGCTCGGCCGTGCCGGGCGCGAAGCGTAGCTCTCCAGTGACCTGCCTCAGCAGGATGCCGCGCTCGCTCGGGGTTCCTCCAAGTTCGGCAAGCTTGGCGTAGCGTCCTTGCAGCTCACGCCGTGATTGCTCGGCCGCCTCGCGCAATGTCGCCTGGGTCGCGGCGGCCTGCTGGCGCACCTCGGCGAGCGCGGTCTCGAGCGCGGCATCCGCGGTCTGCTGCTGGCGCGCGGCGCTGATCTCGGACTCGCCGGGCAGGTCTTCGATCTGCTTGGTCAGTTCCGCGATGCGCGCCTCGGCCGCGGACAACTGTTCGGCCTGAGCGGCGCGCAGTGCCTCGATGGCCGAGTCGGCCTCGTGCTGGGTCTTGGCGAGCTGGCTCTCGGCGTGCTCCAGTCGCTCTTTGAGCTCGGCCATGGCCGTGTTGGATGGACCCGCGGCCAACTGCTCCGAGAGCGCGCTGATGCGTGCCTCGGCCGCGGACAACTGCTCGGCCTGAGCGGTGCGCAGCGCCTCGATGGTCGAGTCGGCCTCGTGCCGGCTCGCGGCGAGCTGGCTCTCGGCGTGCTCCAGTCGCTCTTGGAGCTCGGCCATGGCCGCGCTGGATGGACTGGCGCTCAACTGCTCCGAGAGCGTGCTGATGCGTGCCTCGGCGGCGGCGAGTGCCTGTGCATGCTCCGCCTTGACGGCCTCCAGTTGGGCCGTCGCGTCGCCACTGTTGTGATCGAGTGCCTCGCGGGCCGCGGCAAGTGCCTCCTCGAGTGCGGCAAGCTGTTGTTGGTGCGCGGTGCGCTCGGCGGCCTGCTCGGCCTGGAGCTTGGCCAGCTCACCTTGGACCTGCTCGAGCGTGGTTGCCAGTTGGGTGGTTTCTTGGTCCAAGGCGGTGACCTCGGGAAGCAATCCGGCGGCCTGTGCGGCGCGCATCAGATCGGCATCCTTGGGGGTGGCCTTGGCGAGGGTCACGCGCTCGTTGAGATGGCGCTCGAGCTGCTCGATCTGCTCACGGTGCTCGAGCGCCGAGTCCGCGATCGCCTGCTTGAGTGAGTCGAGGGTCTCTTCCTGGGTGGCAAGTGCCGCCTCGGTCTCGGTGAGTCGCGCTTGCAGCTCGGCGGTCTCGGCGATGCTGCGATCTCGCTCTTGCGTGACCGCGGCGGTCTTTTCCTGCTCGGCGGCGATCAGCTCCGCATCGCTGCGTCTCAGCTGCTCCAGTGCCTGTTCCAGATCGGTATTGGTGCGCGCGGCCGCCGCGAGTTGCTCCTCGATCCGACGCTGCTCGCTTGCATGCTCGGCCGCACGTGCCGTGATCTCGGACTGGAGCCGATCGATCTCCGCTTGAAGCGAGCCGATGCGCCCCTCGCCGTCTTCGATCCGCGCCGCGGCATCGGACAGTCTGGCGTCCAGCGTATCGGTATACCAAGCATAGAGCAGATACACACCGACGAGTGTGGCCAGCAGCAGCCCCGCAATCTGCCTCCAGAACGATGTTTTCGATGCCCCCATTGTCACCCCTCCCGATCATGATGGCTTGGCCCCGGCAATTGCGAATTATCCTGGAAAGACCATCAAGCCACCAGTATTCGACCACCGGAACGGCGCGGGGGAGGGGCGATCGGATGGCTCAGTCGCGTGCCGTCCCAGTGGCCGCGGCAAGTGCCTGCCGGGCGATCTCGAGCTCTTCGTTGGTCGGGATGACGAGCACCTTGACCGGACTGTCGGCGCTGCTGATGGCGCGCTCGCCGCGCGCCGCGGCGGCACGGTTGGCGGCATCGTCGAGCCGGATCCCGAGTGCCTCGAGGTCCGCGCAGACCAGCTCACGCAACCGGAGATCGTTCTCTCCGATGCCGCCGGTGAAGACGATCGCATCGACTCGTCCGAGCGCGGCGGTGTAGGCGCCGATATATTTCTTGATGCGATAGGCGGTGATCTCGATGGCGAGCTCGGCGCGCGCGTCGCCGTCGGTGGCAAGGCGTTGGATCTCGCGCATGTCGTTCACACCGCATAGCCCGAGCAGACCGCTCTGACGGTTGAGCAGATCGTCCAAGGCGGCGATGTCGAAACCGGCATTGTTGGCGAGATAGAAGAGCACGGCCGGGTCGATGTCGCCACTGCGCGTACCCATCACCAGTCCTTCGAGCGGTGTCAGCCCCATCGATGTGTCGATGCTGAGACCGCCGCGGATCGCGGTCGCGCTGGCGCCATTGCCCAGATGCAGTGTGATGAGGTTGCACTGATCGAGCGGTTTGCCGAGCAGTGCCGCGGCCTGTCTCGCGACATATTGATGTGAGGTGCCATGGAAGCCATAGCGGCGGATCCGATGCGCGCGATAGAGCGTCTCGGGAATCGCATAGCGATAGGCGTGACGCGGCATGCTCTGGTGAAAGGCGGTATCGAAGACGGCGACCGATGGCACATTCGGAAAGATTCGCCGGATCTCCTCGATACCGACCAGGTGCGCCGGATTGTGTAGAGGGGCGAGTGGGGTGACCGCGCGGATCGCCTCGATCACAGTATCGTCGACCAGGGTCGGGTGCTTGAATCGATCACCACCATGGACCACGCGATGGCCGATGGCGACCAGCTCGGCGGCCGCGGCCAGCTCCCGGGTATCTTCCAGGGCGAGGATCATGCGATCCATGTCCTCGGCGTGCCTGGCTGCGTCGTGCTCGCGCGCGAACTGCCCGGCCAGTGCCAGGATGATTCGATCGATCCCCTCGGCATGGGTCTCGATCGGTGCTTGGACCAGGCTGAGGTGACGCTCGCCGTGCGCGTCGAGCCACTCGGATTTGACCTCGGCCGCACGCTCGCCGATGCGTGTCACCGCGCCCGCGGCCAGGGCGATCCAGTCGTCGCAGCGAAAGAGCTGGTACTTGATCGACGAGCTCCCGGAATTGATCACAAGGACCTTGTGCATGAGACGTCTCCGCCGCCTTAGGGGTTGCTCGGTGCCGTCGATCCATTGACCTGGGCCTGGATCGCGGTGATGGTGACGGTGTTGACGATATCGGTCACCGTGCAGCCGCGACTCAGATCGTTGACCGGCTTTCTCAGGCCTTGCAGGATCGGTCCGATCGCCACCGCGCCGGCGCTGCGCTGGACGGCCTTGTAGGTGTTGTTGCCGGTGTTCAGATCCGGGAAGATGAAGACCGTGGCATGTCCGGCCACCTCGCTGCCCGGCATCTTCGAGCGCGCCACGCCGATGTCGACCGCCGCATCGTATTGGATCGGGCCGTCGAGCTTGAGGTCCGGTGCGCGTGCATGCGCGATCCGCACCGCCTCGCGCACCCGCTCCACATCCGCGCCCTTGCCCGAGCTGCCGCTGGAATAGGACAACATGGCCACGCGCGGCTCGATACCGAAAGCGGCGGCGGTGCGCGCCGAGGTGATGGCGATATCGGCCAGCTCATCCGCGTTCGGATTGGGATTGACCGCGCAGTCGCCATAGACCAAGACGCGGTCGGCGAGGCACATGAAGAAGACGCTGGAGACCAGCTTGACATCCGGTTTGGTCTTGATCGTCTCGAATGCGGGGCGGATGGTGTGCTGGGTGGTGTGAACGGCGCCCGAGACCATGCCGTTGGCATCGCCCGTCTGGACCATCAGCGTGCCGAAATAGGCCACGTCCTCCAGGGCGTCGTAGGCCATCTGCTCGGAGATCCCCTTGTGCTTGCGCAGCTCGAAGTAGGTCTGGGCATAGCGGGCGCGATCCGGAGAGTTGATCGGATCGATGATCGGGATCCCGTCCAGCTTGAGGCCCAGCTCGCTGATGCGCCGACGGATCTTGTCCGGGTTGCCGAGCAGGATCGGATCCACGACTTGTCGTAGAGTCAGGATCTCGGTCGCGCGCAGGATGCGCTCGTCGCTACCCTCGGGCAGGACGATGCGCTGGCGGCGCAGCTTGGCGCGGCGGATCAGCTCGTACTCGAAGCGCATCGGGGTGATGCGGTCGGAGTGGCGCACCGCGATGCGGCCGCGCAGCTCGTCGATCTCGACATGCCCCTCGAAGAGTCCAAGCGCGGCCGCGATCTTGCGCTCATCGCCCGGTAGGATCGTCGCCTCGATGCGGTTGACGTTCATGGCGGTGGTGAAGGTGTCGGTCGGCACCTGGAGGATCGAGACCTTGGTGCGACGCAACCCCTCGAGCAGGCGCTGGACGTTCTCGGCCGGTCGCAGGCCGCCGGTGAGCAGCAACGCGGCGACCCGTGGGAAGGAGGATGAGACATCCGCGGCGAGCGCGGCCAGGATGATGTCCGAGCGGTCGCCGGCGGTGATGATGAGACAGCCATCCTCGATATAGCTCAGGAAGTCGGGTACCTCCATGGCGGCGATCTTATAGTTGGAGACGACCTGATTCATGCCGTCGCCGTCGCCGCAGAGACAGTCGCAGCCGAGCGCTTGGCGGATCTCGCCCACAGTCGGCATCGCCAGCGCCGGCTGGCGCGGTAGAACATAGACATTCTCGCTCTCGGGCACGAGCTTGCGGGCGCGCGTGCGGACCGTCTCGGCATGCTCCGGGTCGATGCCGTTCACCACGCTGGCCAGGAAGTCACCACCGCGGGTGCGCATCGACTCGTGGGCCATGTAGAGCGCCTCGATCGCCTCCTCCGGGCTGCGACCGAAGCCCTTGACCACGACCACGATGCTGCATCCCAGGTTGTTGGCCAGGTCGGCATTGAAGTCGAACTCGAGCGAGGGCACCAATCCATCGAAGTCGGTCCCGGCACAGACGACGAGATCGCATTGCTCCTCCAACATCTTGAACTTGTTCAAGATCATTTTCAGGAGCTCATCGTACTGGCCGGCCGCCACCAGGTGTCCCGCGGTCTCAGCGGTACAGCCATAGAGCATCTCGGGCGAGAACGGCAGGTCATAGCGATCGCGGATCAACCGCGTCAGGCTATCGTGCTCGACGCCCTTGGAGATGATCGGACGAAAGAAACCCACTTGGCGGTTGACGCCGTAGAGCATCTCCATGAAGCCGAGAACAACAACGGACTTACCGCTGCCCGAGCCGGCACCGGCGATGTAGACGCTTTGCATGAAACACCCTCTTGAGGACACCACGACCTAAAAGGTCGAGCGCTCGGTCGTTCGATGGTCGGTTGGACGATTCGGCGCTTCTCGAGCGCCGAATGCTGCGCTGCACAAGAATATCAGATTATGCCTCGTACCAGCGACCCAGGTGTTACAGCAAGATTTCGGCCAAGCTCATGCGCGGGTACCGCGACGGTCCTGACAAGACCGATCACGCGCTCGCCACCGGCCCGCGTCGCGATCCTGATCAACAGGTCCGACAAGACTCCGTCGGCAAGCCGCGCCTGATCCAACCGGGACCCGCCGCGCTTCCCGCCATCCCCTCGGCGACGTGCGAGACATTGGTGAAGCCGAGTTTTTCCAATGCCTTCAAGGTGTAGCCGGTGCGGTTGCCAGTGCGGCAGATGAGCACGATCGGGGCATTCATGTCACCATCCACGGCACTCAAGACCTCTTGCACGAAGGTCTTGCGCGTCATGTCGATGGTCAGTGCCCCGTCGGCGATTCCGGTCTGACGCCATTCGCTCGGGGTACGAATATCGATCAGCGTGATCTCGCCGGCGCGGGTCTTGGCAAGGGCCTCGGCCGCGCTCATGGTGGAGGAGGCGCCGGCCAGGCCGGTCACGAGGGTGAGTGAGACAAGGAGGGCGATCGCCCGACTCTGGATGGATTCAAACATGGTCATGGGTCTCGAGATGGTGTCGGTCTTGAGTTGACGCTTCAGATCGGGGCGTCGCGCGCGAATCCAATCCGGGCGCGCTGGCGATGGGGTTGGAGTCGAATGGTCGACTCAGCAGGTTGGCGAGCGTGTCCTCATGCAGCAGGATCCGGGTCTGGATCGCCGCGATCTGCTGCTCGGTCTCGCGCAGTTGGTCCTTGCTCGCCATCCGGCGCAGCTCGAGCAACCGACGCTCCTCACGCAGGCGCGTCAGTCGCTCCTCGTCTTCCTGCATCTGGCGCTCTTGGCTTTGGCGCTCACGCTCGAGCTCGCGCACCGCCTTACGGTCATCCGCGCGGCCCCAGAATCCCCGGACCCCTGATGAGCTCGCGGGTGCCGACAAGACGGGCGGCGTGGCAAGCCGCTCGGTCAATTCATCGCAGCGGTGTCGCGCTGCACGGTAGCGCTGATCGCTGTCCTCGATCTGCTCGGCCAGTGCAGCGATCTGCTGCATCATCCGATCGCAGGATTCACGTTGCGCGTGCAGGGACTCGCGCAGCTCATCGTCGAGCCCACGCAATCGGGCGAGCTCGTCGTGCAGCTGCGCGCGTCGCTCCTCGCGCGCCTCGCGTGCGTGTCGGGTCTCCAGCTCGGTGAGCTCGACCCGCTGACGATGCGCCATCGTCAGGGCTGACTGGCGCAACTGCTCGATCCGCTCGCGATGCGCGTTCTCCGACTCCTGCGCGTCTTGCTGCCGGTCCACGATGGCCTGCTCGCTCGCTTGCTCGAAGGTTGCCTTGCGCTGGAGCAGCGCCTCCTCTTCCTGAGCCTTGTAGATGACCCAGGAATCTCGAGCGCGTTGCAGCTCGAGATCCAACTCGGCGCGTCGATGATGCTGCCGGGCGCGGGTTTCGTCGGCCAGCTGGATGCGCAGCTCCTCGGCGCGGATCTGTTGCTCCTTGGCGTAGGTCGCTAGATCGATCTCGCGGCGCTGGCGCGCCAAGGTGAGCTCCTCCTCGAGATTCTCGCGACGACGCTCCAACGTGATGCGCGTGAGCTCGCGCTCGGCCTGATCGATGACGAGTGGCTCGAGCGCCATCAAGCGAGCCTGCTGAGCGGCGAGATAGGCATCTGGGTCGGCCTCGTAATGCTGCCACAAGCGCGCGAACTCGACCGGATTGAGCCACCCACTGGGATCTGATGGGGGTTCGAAACCGGGGATCTCGGCGAGACCGCCAGCCAGATACTTGCGATGATGGATCTGTACCGATTCGTTGAAATAGGCCCGCACCGACGCGGGCTCGAAGAGCTTGAGCGCGATCAGCGAGAAGAAGAGGATCGCCAAGGCCGCCTGCGCGAAACCATCCACGGTCTCGAAATGGGGGACGCCAGCCTCGTCCGGGCTCTCGCGCAGCGCTTGCAGAGCCTTCGAGCGGGCGGCAAAGGTCAGGCGGGGTGGGAGCTCCTCCGGCTGCAGCGCCGCGACCTCCGCGCGAATCACGTCCAGTCGCTCCGCCTGCTCGAGACGCAGACCTTGCAACTCATCGGTGCGGGCGCGCAGATCCTCCTCGAGCTCGACGATGGCGCGCGCGACCGCGGCGATCCGCGCATCGATCTCGGCTTGCTTGGCGGCCAGTGCATCCACCAAGGTCTTGACCCGTCCCTCCCAGCGGCGGGCCTCGGGACCATAACCCGCGACGCGGTCGCCGCGTCCATGGACCTCATCGCCGACCCGCTCCTGCGCGGCGGCCAGCTCGGCACGCAGCACCTGGATCTCGGGCGCATACTCGGCCTCGATGCGATCACGCCGCTCGCGCTCGGCCGTCAGCGACTGACCCAAGCGCGCGATCTCGGCCTCGAGCGCGCGGATCAGCCATTGATCCCGCGCCTCGGTCTCCGCGACGCGGGCAGCGACTTGGCTTTGGAAGGTCGCGTCACGCTCGGCGTAATACCGTTCGACCAAGCGTTGATGGTACTGCTCGATGTCATCGGCTCGGATCAGCTTGGCGAGGAAGGGCGCCGTGACATAGAGCGAGATTGCCACGATCAGCACGCGCATCACCAGCCCGAAGAGCCACCGACCCTGTCCACTCGTGGAGTCGAGCCGCCGCGCCGACCTCCGCTCCGTGGCTCGCACTGGGCGCTCCGACATGATGAGCGAGGCATCGACGATCCAAATGACCGAGAACATCAGCGCGAACATGAAGAGTCCGGCAATGGGGCGGAGCCAGGGGGTCGCCTCGGGGACGATGGACGCACCCACCAGACCCCAGACGATCCCCTCGATGCCGGCCATGAGGAGGATGATGATCCGGGCAAAGCCCAGCCACATGCTGACCGATGGCGTGGCGAGACTGTCGCCATAGGGCCGCAGACGCAGCGCGGCGAGCGACGGGGGCTTGAACCCGTGCCCGAGCTGTTGCATGACGCTCATCCCGTTGACCTGAAGTAGGGGCAAGAATATCGGGTGGATCGAGGGCCGAGCCAACGGGCTCGACCGCATGGCAGACCCTGAATCCAAGGCTGGGGCGCGTCAAGCCTCCTGCGTGACCATCACCCGCCCCATGCCGGGCTCCAAGTCGAACTGGAAAGGGGTCGGCAGATGTTCGAGCGGCCATTCAGGGGAGACGTCGCGCAAGGGTGGCGCGGCCTGGATGCAGTGGTAGAGATCCTCGCAGTAAAAATTCTGCCGATTCCAGGGATCCTTGTTGATCACCAACAGGGCCTGGCCGTGCCCACGAGTGGAGGCCTTCCAGAGCATGAGCAGGGCCGGGTTGGGTGGGGTGAGCCGCTGGATCAGTGTTTCCTCGCTGAAGAGTGGGTAGTCGGCCTTGATCCGGTTGACTCGGGTGATGAAATCGGTGAGATCGATCGCTGGCTGCTCCCAATCCTCGGGTCGGGTCTCGACCACGTGCAGCGGCTTGCGGAAACCGAATTCATAGCCGATCGGCATCATGACGCCGGCACAGAAGAGCGCGGTGAAGACATAGCGCTGCTTCTGTACGTTGCTGTTGCCGTTGGTCTCGGCGAAGAGCCGCGCGGTGTCGTGGCTCTCCGGGAAGGCGATCGAGGGCGCGACCTGTCGAGTCAGCTCGTATTGTTCCAACAGCCAGGGGCTCTCGAAGTCCCACCACTTGGCACTGTTGAAGATGGCGTCGAAACCGGCCGCCGCGGTCTGCGCGGTCTGCTGTGGCGAGCAGCCGAGGGTCTCGGCGACGAAGATCACATCCGGATGGGCATGGCGGATCCGCTTGATCAGGGCCTGCCAGACCCGCGGCGGGAGTTGATAGGCGGCGTCGCAACGGAAACCGCTGAAGCCCAGGTCGATCAACCACTCGATGACGTCCCCACAATAGCCGAGCAGCGCCGCGCCCGCGGGCGTGGCGCCATGGTCGAGCTGCGCCAGATCCTCCCAGACGACCTTGTTGCCATTGGCCTCGACGCAGAATGGATGGGCGACCCCAGCGCCCTCGCGCACCAGCCATTCCGGGTGGTGCTCGATGAGCGGCGAGTCGATCGCGCAGTGGTTGATCACCAGGTCGACCATCAGACGCAGCCCCAGTTCGCGCGCCACCGCGGTCATGGCACGGACCTGCTCGACAGGCGAGCGGCTCGATCCCGGGTCGAGAAAGCGCGGGTCGATCGCCTGATAGTCGGCGATCGAATAGAGACTGCCCGAGCGTCCGGTGAGCTGGATCGGGTTGACGAAGATCCAATCGAAACCCATCGCCGCTGCCCGCTCCAGATGCGGCTGCCACTGGTCGAAGCGACCGGCGAGACGCGGGAAGAGATTGTAGATTCGCATGCGCGCTACTTCTCCCGAATGTAGTCGTAGATGTTGAGATAGTCCTCGCCAGGCCGATTCCAGGAATAGTCGCTGCGCATGGCATTCTTCATGAGCTCGCGGAAATGCTCGGGATGATGGGCATAGCACGCGATGGCGCGACCGAGCGCGGACTCCAGGCCGGGTTGATCGTAGTTCTCGAAGACATAGCCATTGCGCTCGTGCAGCGGGCGATTGGAATGGTCCTTGTCGAACACGGTATCGGCCAGTCCACCGATGGCGCGGACCACCGGGATGGTGCCGTAGCGCATGGCGATGAGCTGGGTGAGCCCGCAGGGCTCGAAGCGACTGGGCACCAAGACCATGTCGGCGCCGGCATAGATGAGATGCGAGAGGTCCTCGTCGAAGCCGATCTCCAGATGACAGTCCGGGCTGTCGTTGAGCATCCGCTTCAGGCCCCAGAAGTCGTTCTGGATCGCGTGATCCGGACTCGAACCCAGCAGCACGAATTGACCGCCACGCTCGAGCGTGTAGAAGATCGCATGACGCACCAGCTCCAGTCCCTTCTGGGGGTCGAGCCGCCCGATGAAGGCGATGATCGGCTTCTCGTTGTCGGCGAGCATCAGACGGTGACGCAGCGCCCGCTTGTTGTCGTATTTGCCGTCGATCGTGTCCATGCCATAGTGCACCGGGATGAGCCGATCGACCTCGGGATTCCAGACGTCATAGTCCACGCCATTGATGACGCCGCCATATTTGACGTGATGTGAGTGCAGCGTGGGCTCCAACCCGAAGCCCTGACCCTGGTCCTTGGTTTCGAAGGCGTAACGCGGTGACACCGTGGTCACGAAGTTCGAATAGACGATGCCGCCCTTGAGCAGGTTCAGCGCGTTGGCATTGTGATTGTCACGCAGTCGCGCGCCATCGAAGTAGCGCTCCGGCTGATGGAGTCCGGTGGCGCGCAGGACCTCTGCCCCGGTCACGCCTTGGTGCTTGAAGTTGTGGATGGTCAGACAGACCCGCGGGTGGGTCATGCCCAGATGCTGATAGATCTCGTAGAGCAGGACTGGCACGAGCGCAGTCTGCCAGTCATGACAATGGATCACATCTGGATGCTTGCCGGACTTGAGCAAGAACTCCATGGCCGCGCGCGAGAAGAAGGCGAAGCGCATGAGGTCGTCGTTGAAGCCGTAGATGCTGCCCCGGTTGAAGAAATTGTCCTGCGAGTGTGGCTCGATGAAGAAACACTTGCGGCCATGGACGAACCCGAAATAGACGCTGCAGTGGATCGATCCCTCGTACCAGGGAACCCAGAGATCGTTGAAGACTGGCTGCAGATCGAAGATGTGGTCGTAGCGCAGATTGTCGTACTTGGGCAGGATGGTCTCGACATGATTGCCCCGAATGGCCAACTCGCGGGTCAGTCCAAAGACCACGTCGGCCAAACCACCGACCTTGGCCACCGGGGCCAGCTCGGGGGTGATCTGCACGATGAAGAGCTCGGGACGCCAGCGCGGCGCCGGGGACTGTGGCCGCGGCTCGGGCTCAGGCTCAGGTGCCAGCGTAGGCTCAGACTCTGGCGCGGGCTCGAGGTCGGATTCGGACAGAGTCTCAGGCGCGGGTGCAAGCGCGGAGTCCGTCACCGTCGTGTCCGCGGAGCTGGACTCTGGCTCGCCCGCCGGCCCCTGGTCCGCGTCGCTGTGAGTTGCCGTGCCGCTCGCGCGCGATTCGGCGGCTGGTGTCACCCTGGGTGCGGCCGCCAGCGCGGCGATGTCTTGACCTGGGGCCGTCGCCTCATCGCCGTGCATGGCCGATGTCCGTGGGGTCGGTGCGTCCCGGGCGGTACCAGGCGCGGCCGCGACCCGCTCTCGCGGCTGGGATGTCTTGGGCGCGGAGGCCGCAGCGTCGCCGGCGGCATTGGTGATTGGCGCCGCTCGCGCCGTGGCGCGCGACTCGGGGGTCTTCGGTTGAGCGCCTGCGCCAGTCTCCTGTTTGGCCTCGCCCCGACCGCTGGCCGGTGTCTTCTGGGTTCCGGATGGTGTCTTCGCCATCGATCTCTACCTCAATTCCCGATGTCCGATGCCGTCGGGTTCGCGCGACGGTCAGTGACTGCCTCACTCGTCACGAGCCTTGACGCTGTCGCCGACTCCTCGGCCGTGGGTACATCCAATTCCTCCAGCTCGGCGAGTGCCGTCTCGGGCGCACGCTTGAGGACGATGCCGGCGAGGGGCGGTAGTGTCACCAGGAGTGAATCCGGGCGGTTCATCCAGTGCTGCTCATCGGTGACCAGGTCACGCCCGCGATTGCCGGTGCCGCTGCCGCCATACGCGGTCTCGTCCGAATTGATGATCTCCAGATAACGGCCGGGCGCGGGCACCCCGATGCGATAGTCGGGACGTGGCACCGGCGTGAAGTTGAGCGCCACCACGATGCATTCATCGCCCACGCGCCGCTGATAGACCAAAACCGAGTTATGCGAGTCCTGACAGTCGATCCATTCGAAGCCGGTCCAGTCGAAGTCCAGCCCGTGGAGCGCGGGCTCGGCGCAGTAAAGTCTGTTGAGATCACCGATGAGCTCCTGCACGCCGCGATGGAACGGATACTCGAGTACATACCAATCGAGCGCCGCGGTACTGTCCCATTCCTCGCCCTGGGCAAACTCGCAGCCCATGAAGAGCAGCTTCTTGCCCGGATGGGTGTACATATAGGTGTAGAGCAGGCGCAGATTGGCGAAGCGCTGCCATTCGTCACCGGGCATCTTGTAGAGCATGGAGCGCTTGCCGTGAGTGACCTCGTCATGCGAGAAGGGCAGCAGGAAATTCTCGCTGAAGGCATAGAGCATGCTGAAGGTCAGCATGTCCTGATGATACTGGCGATGGATGGGATCGTGCGCCATGTAGCGCAGGGTGTCGTTCATCCAACCCATGTTCCATTTGAGATCGAAGCCGAGACCGCCGACATAGGTCGGCTTGGTGACCTGCGGCCATGAGGTCGATTCCTCGGCCATGATCAAGGCACCCGGGACCTGGGTATGGGTGATCTCGTTGAGCGCGCGCATGAATTCGATGGCCTCGAGATTCTCGCGCCCGCCGTGAATGTTGGGGATCCACTCGCCGTCCTTGCGCGAGTAGTCCAGATAGAGCATTGAGGCGACCGCGTCGACGCGCAGTCCGTCGATATGGAATTCCTCCAACCAGAAGAGTGCGCTGGAGACCAGGAAGTTCTTCACCTCGTAGCGCGCATAGTTGAAGATCAGCGTCGACCAATCCTTGTGCTCGCCGAGTCGAGGATCTGCGTATTCGTAGAGTGGCGTGCCATCGAAGCGGGCAAGACCGTGCGCGTCCTTCGGGAAGTGGGCCGGTACCCAGTCGAGGATGACCCCGATGCCATTGCGATGACAGTGATCGACCAGCCAGCGGAATTCGTCGGGGCTGCCGAAGCGGCTGGTTGGCGCATAGTAGCCCGTGGTCTGATAGCCCCAGGATTTGTCGTAGGGATGCTCGGTGACCGGCATCAGCTCGATATGGGTGAAGCCGAGCTGTTTCGCATAATCGACCAGGCGCGTACCAAGGGTGCGGTAATCGAGCATCTCGCCCTCTGGACCACGCTGCCAGGAGCCGAGATGGACCTCGTAGACGGTCATCGGCTGGTGCATCCAATCATGCTCGGCGCGTGCCGCGAGCCACTCCGCGTCACCCCACTCGAAGCTGTCGGCGGGCTCGACGATGGCCGCGGTCTGCGGACGCACCTCGAAGCGCCGGCCATAGGGGTCGGTCTTCAAGAAGACGTCGCCGTTGCGGGCGCGGATCTCGTATTTGTAGACCACGCCGGGTGGCAGATCGGGGATGAAGAGCTCCCAAACCCCCTGTGCGTGGACACGCATCGCATGATAGCGTCCATCCCAACGGTTGAAGTCGCCCACCACGCTGACCCGCTCGGCGCTCGGCGCCCAAACCGAGAAGAGCACGCCGGCCGTCCCATCGACCTCGTGCACACGGGCGCCGAGCAGACGGTAGGCGTGCCAGTGCTTGCCCTCGCTGAATAGATGCAGATCGAAGTCCGAGAGCTGCGGCGGATAACAATAGGGGTCATGTCCGATGTGCTCGCGATGGGCATCATCCCGCCAGATCAGCCGATAGTGCTCGGGGAGCGTATCCGCCGCGCCGTGCCACTCGAAGAGCGCGGTTCCCTCGATGCGTTGCATCATCTGATTGCAGTCGGCGATGGTGACGGTCTCGGCATGGGGCAGCAAGGCCCGGACGACAATGCCGTCCCCCGCGGGATGACGGCCGAGGACCGCGAAGGGATCCTTGTGACGCGCCTCGACGACGGCTCGAAGCTCGGGGGACAGATTCGCGTGCGGATTGCTCATCGGGATACCTCATCCGTGTGCAGGGGATTCGACTCGGGTCGCCCCGGCATGCTGACATGATTTGCTGATCGAAGATAGGGATATTCGACCACGGTGGAATTGTTTTGGCTACCTTGCGACGGCGCAAGCGAGTCGCGCTTGGGCTGTCCTCGCCAACCAGCGCCGCTGCTCGGTTCACAGCAGTAGGCTCACGCGTACCGTGCTGGGATCATCCGCACTGGGGCGTTGCATGAATCCAAGCGATTCGGACAGACCGAGCATTGCACGATTCTCACGCAGCACCTCGCCGAAGATCTCGCGGATGCCACGTTGTCGAGCGTATTCGAGGATGCGCCGCATGAGCAATTTGCCGAGTCCGATCCCGCTCAGCCCTTGCGCCACGATGACGGCGAACTCGGCATGCTCGTTGTCGGCGTCGCCGATGATGCGGACCACGCCGTGGATTTCGTCAGGGGCTGACGTGTCCAGGTCGGTCAGGATGAGCGCCATCTCTCGCTCATAATCGATCTGGGTGAGACGGGCCGCGACCGCGTGGCTCAGCGTGCTCATGGGCGCGAAGAAGCGGAGTCTGACCTCTTCCGGGGTCAGGCGGCTGAAGGCCCGCCGCAACGCGGGCTCGTCCTCGGGACGGATGGGGCGTAGCAGCAAGCGGCGTCCGTCTGGCAGCGTCACTAGCTCCTCCAGCTCCTTGGGATAGGGTCGGATGGCCAGGCGGGTGGTCGCACCGGATGCGGCCAGGGCGATACGGGCATCCAGCGCGATGACACCGTCGGGATCGATCAAGAGCGGATTGATGTCCAGCTCGCGGATCTCGGGGACGTCGATCACCAATTGCGCGACCCGCACCAGGGTCAGGGCCAGGGCGGCGAGGTCGGCTGGGGGCTGTCCACGCACCCCGCGCAACACGCGATGGATGCGAGTGTGGGCGATCAGTGCGTGGGCCAGTCGCAAGTTCAGTGGTGGTAGACCGATCGCGCGGTCAGCGATCGCCTCGACCGCCGTGCCGCCCTGACCGACCAGGATGACCGGACCGAATTGCGGATCCTCGGCGGCGCCGACGATCAGCTCCTGCGCCCCCGGGCGACGCACCATGGGTTGCACCGCGAGACCCTGAATCCGTGCCTCGGGATAGTCCGCGCGGATGCGCGCGAGCATGGCGCGAGCGGCCTCGAGGACCGCCGCCGGACCGACCAGATCGAGCACGACGCCACCCACGTCGCTCTTGTGGCCGAGCCCGGGCGAGAGGATCTTGACCACCACGGGTCCACCGATCGATGCCGCGCAGGCCGCTGCCGCTTCGGGTGTCGAGACCGCGTGGGTGTCGACCACCGGGATCCCATAGGCGGTGAGCACGCGTTTGGCCTCGGGCTCGGTCAGCGTGTCGCGGCCCGCGGCGCGCGCGGCGGTGACCAGCTCGCAGACCAGTCCTGTATCCGGGGTGAAGGTCTCGGGGATGGAGGGTGGGGTCTCGCTCAAGAGCTCCTGCGCGCGGCGGTGACTGACCAGGTAGCGAAAGGCCCGAACCGCCTGCTCGGGCGTCCCATAGTGTGGGATGCCGTGCGCGGCGAAGAGTCGGCGTGATTCGGTCATGGCGCCGTTGCCGACCCAGCTGGCGAGGAGAAAGGGTGTCGTGGATCCGCGTGGGAGCGCGGTGACGGCCTTGGCGGCCTCGAGGGCCGAGACGACCGCGGTCGGGCTGTGCATCGCCAGGATGGCGTCGATACCCGGGTCTCGGTGCAGGATGGCCAGCGCATCCTGGTAGCGACGACCGTCGGCATCGTCGATCAGGTCGATCGGATTGCCGTGGGACCAGGTGTGCGGCAGGATCTGGTCGAGCTCGGCGAGGGTCGTGGTGGAGAGCTCGGCCAGCCGCCCGCCCGCCTCGATCAGCGCGTCCGTGGCGAGCACACCCGCGCCCCCTCCGTTGGTCAGGATGGCGAGACGCTCGCCGCGGATCGGGCGCGCCAAGGCCAGGATCTCGACCGCATCGAAGAGCTCCGCCAAGGTGAAGACGCGGAGGATGCCGGCGCGGTCGAAGGCGGCCTGATAGACCGCGTCGGTGCCGGCCAACGCACCCGTGTGCGAGGCGACGGCGCGTGCGCCCTCGGCATGGCGTCCAGCCTTGACCACGACGATCGGTTTCACCCGAGCGGTCGCGCGCGCTGCCGACATGAAGCGTCGGGCGTCTCCGGCTGATTCCATGTAGAGCAGGATGGCGCGGGTCGCACTGTCCGCGGCCAGCAGATCGAGCATGTCGGCGAAATCGATATCGGCCATGTCACCGAGCGAGACCATGGCGGAGAACCCGATCCCGCGCGAGCCCGCCCAATCAAGCACCGAGGTGATGACCGCGCTGGATTGCGAGACGAAGGCGAGACTGCCGGGCAAGGCGTCACGGTGGGCGAAACTCGCGTTCAGACCGCTGCGTGGTACCAGGATGCCGACACAGTTTGGCCCCAGGATCCGGATGCCATGGCGTCGCGCCACTGTCAGCAGCTCGCGCTGCAGTGCGCCGCCGCGCGCCTCGCGGGTCTCGGCGAAGCCGGCCGTCACGACCACGGCCGCCCGCGCGCCCTGTCGGCCCAATGCGTCCAGGATCGCTGGGACCGCCACCGCCGGAGTACAGATGACCCCGAGATCCGCGGGCTGCGGCAATTGGTCGAGCGTCGCGTGACAGCTGATCCCGGCGATCCGCTCGTGCCGCGGATTGACCGGCATGATCGGCCCCTTGAAGCCGCCCGCGAGCAGATTGGCAACCAGGATCGCGCCAATGGAGCCGGGCGCATCGCTGGCCCCGATCAAGGCGATCGCGCGGGGCTTGAAAAAGGCATCCAGATGCTTGGTGCTCATCGCGGCCCTCCTCGTTCAGGTGAAGTGGCGAGTCTTGATTCAGTCTGCTCGGGTCGTTACGTCGAGACTGACGGTGGTCATCGCCCCGCTGGCCATGCGCGCGCGGCGGCCGTTCATCCCTGTCGCGAGCCAACCCCACTTGCGTGAGACCAGGAGCAGATTCCATGCGCCCACTCCGATGGAAAAGCCGTTTTCAAACCGGCGATCCCGAGACCGATCGTCAGAAACGAGCCTTCTTCGACTGCCTCAATCGTCTGGTCAGTGCCGCCGGGCAGCGGGAGCATTGCCGCGAGATGGAGGAATTCCTGAGTCAGCGGCTGGCCTGGGCCGAGCAGTCATTGCAGGAGCGCACGATCCAGCATGATCTCGGGTCTGAATTCGCACAAGGACTGCTCGGATCACTGCCGCTTGCCCCCTATGGAAGCCCCGCGTGTCGTGAGTGCGGACTCTGCGATCTGGCGCAACGCCAGATCGCCGAGCATCTGCGGGCCCCTGCCGCCTGTTTGCTCGATCACAAGGAATGACGCCGTCGCAAGGAGCGAGACGGCATCACGAGATTCGCGGGTCTGGCACGCGCTTTGGTCGCCGCGCCATCGGCTCCGGAGGGCTCTTGCGAGCGCCTCCGGCGTGATCTCGATCAACCGACGAGTGGCTTCGGTGGGACCGAGGCGAGTCTCCAGATGTCTCGATTGTACTCGGCGATCGTGCGGTCGGAGGAGAAATGACCGCTGTGGGCGGTATTGAGGATGCTCATGCGCAGCCAGCGCTCACGGTCGCGATAGGCGCTGTCGACCTGGTCCTGGGCATCGATGTAGCTACGGAAATCGGCGGCGGTCATCCAGGGATCATGCGCGTTGCGTACCGAGAGGATGATGGGGTCGAAGATCCCTGGCTCGAACTGGTTGAAGTGCCCGGATTCCAATAGATTCATCACCTCGTGCAAGGCGGGATCGCTGGCGATGATGCCATTGGGGTCGTAATGAGCGCGCCGAGCCTCGACCTCGGCGGCGGTCAGCCCGAACAGGAAGAAGTTGTCGGCGCCCACCTTCTCGCGGATCTCGATGTTGGCCCCGTCCAGGGTCCCGATGGTCACGGCACCGTTCATCATGAACTTCATGTTGCCCGTGCCGGATGCCTCCTTGCCAGCGGTCGAGATCTGCTCGGAGAGATCGGTTCCAGGCGCGATCACCTCCATCAATGACACGCAATAGTCCGGAATGAAGGCCATCCGCAACAGACCCTCAGTGTCGGGGTCGCTATTGATCACCTGGGCGACATTGTTGATCAGCTTGATGATCTGCTTGGCCATGGCATAGCCGGGCGCGGCCTTGCCACCGATCAGGACGCAGCGCGGTGTCAGGTGGTGAGTGTCACCATGTTTGATCCGGTTGTAGAGATGGATGACATGCAGGACGTTGAGCAGTTGGCGCTTGTATTCATGGATGCGCTTGACCTGGACGTCGAAGATCGCCTCGACCGGGAAGCGGACACGACACACCTGGGCCACCGTTGCGGCCAGACAACGCTTGTTCTGCAGCTTGATCTCGTCCCAGCGCTCGCGAAAGTCGGCATCCTCGGCGCATGGGACCAGGCGCTCGAGCAGGTTGAGATCCTTGACCCAGTCGGCTCCGATCGTCTCGTCGAGCAATGCGTGCAAACTCGGATTGCAGAGCGCCAACCAGCGTCGTGGCGTGACTCCATTGGTCTTGTTGTTGAACTTCGCGGGCCAGAGCTCGTGGAAGTCGCGGAACAGTCCCTCGACCAAGAGTCGTGAATGCAAGGCCGCCACGCCGTTCACCGAGAAGCTCCCGACGATCGCCAGATAGGCCATGCGGACCTGTGATTCCCAACCTTCCTCGATCAACGACATGCGTCGCAGCCGCTCGTTGTCGCCGGGCCAGCGAGTGGCCACCTCCGCGAGGAAACGTGCATTGATCTCGTAGATGATCTGCAGGATGCGCGGCAGCAGTCGCTCGAACAGACGCACTGGCCAGCGCTCCAGCGCCTCGGGCAGCAGGGTATGATTGGTGTAGGCCATGGTCCGCTGGGTGATCGACCAGGCTTGGTTCCATTCGAGCCCATGCTCATCGATCAGTTGACGCATCAACTCGGCGACCGAGACCGCGGGATGGGTGTCGTTGAGCTGGAAGCAATTGTGCTCGGCGAAATGGGTGAAATCAGGGCCATTCAAGCGGATCCAGTCACGCAGCACATCCTTGATGCTGGCGCTGGCGAGAAAGAACTGCTGACGCAGTCGCAGCTCCTTGCCGTTCTCGCTCGCGTCGTTGGGGTAGAGCACCATCGTGATGTGCTCGGCATTGTTCTTCTGTCTCACCGACTCCGGGTAGCTCCCAGCGTTGAACTCGCCGAGGTTGAACTCGTCGGTGGCGGCGGCTTTCCACAGGCGCAGTGTGTTGACCGTGTTGTTCTGATAGCCGGGGATCGGAATGTCATAGGGCACCGCCAGCACATCGTCGGTGTCGACCAAGCGGACGATTTCGCGACCGTCGCGATCGCGATGCGTCTCGGTATGACCGCCGAATTGGATGCGTTGGGTGAATTCGGGCCGCTCCAGCTCCCAGGGTATGCCGTCCCGGCCCCAATGGTCGGGCTCCTCGATCTGGTGCCCATTCTCGATGACCTGGCGGAACATGCCGTACTCATAATGTAGGCCATAGCCGCGTACCGGCAGCTGCAGGGTCGCGCAGGAGTCGAGGAAACAGGCCGCGAGACGTCCGAGACCACCGTTGCCGAGTCCGGCGTCAGGCTCCTTGCTGGCGATTTCCTCGAGTGTGATCCCCAGCTCATAGAGTCCACGACTCGCATCCTCGCTGATGCCCAGGTTGAGCATGGCATTGGACAGGGTGCGTCCCATCAAGAATTCGAGCGACAGGTAGTAGGTCCGTTTGCACTGGGCCTCGTCGTAGGCGTGACGGGTGTTGCGCCAACGCTCCATCAGCCGATCGCGCAGCGCGTAGGCCAGCGCCTTGTAGGGGTAATAGACCGATTGTGAATCGCGGTCGCGTCCGAGCGTGTAATTGTAGTGATGCTGGAAACCTTGCGCGATGCCCTCCGGGGTCATGGGCAAGGGCTCGAGAGCGAACAGCTGCTCGTTCGGTTGGTGACGGATGACGGTTCGATAGGGGGACATGTGAGGCGTGGATCCTTGGTGTCGGTTGCAATTGAGCTTTCAGTCCGCGCGCGGCAATGCGTGGCGGTGAGCGGGTGAGTCCGGGGCATTCGGCATCTTGTCGGAAACGTTTGGCTCCTTGTCGTGCGTGTGCGCAAGCATTGGCTTGCCTTGACGGACGGGGCGGTGCCCGTGGCGCGAGCCGCGACTGCACGATGTGTCACAGAGGGCGTGGGCTGTGCGTCCGTGGACGCCTGGACCCTTGCCCCGCTCGGGGTCACGCAATAATCAGACCCTTCTCTTTTCTATGATACCGACTCGCGCCCCTGAAGGGCGATCCTGATCATGGCCTGCTGGTCGCTGATGGCGCCTTCAAAAGAAGAGCATGGTGATCCGCCAGCCGGCGCCGACTCGGCTTAGGCGAAACGTCATGGGGGGCATGCCAGGGCGCACGAGACGGACGCGCAGATGCGCGGGGCCTTCGAAAAAGGCCCAATCGATGGATGACCATAACCCCTGCTCGGTGCTGATCTGGGTAGCCAGCTGGGTCTGCACCCAGGAGAGGGTCACTCGCTCGTCCAGCACCGCCACGCCATGGTCGCGCAAGCCATCCTCCAGCCAGCCGATGAAGGGATCGGAAAGCGGTCCGATGGGATTGATCCGATCCTTGTCGAGCGCATGCGCGATCTCGGTGCGAATGGCGTCAAGATCGACCAGCTTGGCCAGCTGAGTCTCGTCGGCCGCGACCACGACCTGATTCAAGCGCCACAGCATGGCATAGGGCCAGATCCCATAGATGACCGCCGTGGCAAAGAGTCCCAGTGCCAGCCGCGTCAGCCACCGCGGCAGGCGCGCTGCAGCGTGCGGCCGAGGTGCGGGTCGCTCGCGGTCAACATCAGTGGAGGATGCCATGGCGCTCGTTGCGCTCAACCGTTGGACTGAGCCTGCTCGAGGGTCTCGGAGACCTCGATCCAGGTCAGCTCGACGGTCTCCAGCTCGGTGTTGATCCGCCGCTGCTCATCGAGCAGCGCGAGCAGCTGACCCTTGTCCTCGGCTCGGTAGAGGGCGGGATCGGCCAGTGCTTGCTCGATCTGGCGACGCCGCGTCCCGAGGGCCTCGAGTCGCTGCTCCAAGCGCTGCGCCTCTTGTCGCAGCGGCTGCAAGGCCTGACGCGAGCGCGCCGCTTGACGGCGCTGCAGCTTACGGTCATTGGGCTCGGACGCCGCGGGCAGCGTGCCTCCGCGCGCGGTCTGGGTGGCGACCGCGCCGCTTGGATCGGTGTTGGCCAACCAGGTCGGATAGTCGTCCAGATCCCCATCGAACGGGCCCACCGTGCCGGTATCCACCAACAGCAGCGTATCGCTCGTGACGCGCAGCAGATGGCGGTCGTGCGAGACGAGCACGAGTGCCCCATCGAATTCCTGCAAGGCCTCGCTCAAGGCATGGCGCATCTCCAGGTCGAGGTGGTTGGTGGGCTCGTCGAGCAACAGTAGATTTGGGCGCTCACGAATCAACAGGGCCAGGACTAGACGCGCTTTCTCGCCTCCCGAC
This sequence comes from Gammaproteobacteria bacterium, assembly GCA_009929855.1. Lineage (GTDB taxonomy): Bacteria > Pseudomonadota > Gammaproteobacteria > Chromatiales > Chromatiaceae > Thiocapsa. The sequence continues at coordinate 41,483 of RZZN01000019.1, read as the reverse complement.
AAGGGCGCGACCGGGCCGGTCGCGCGCTCGCCAGCGAAACCGAAGCCGCCGAGATAGCCGCGCAAGGCCAGCTCGGTGGCACCGGGGTCGAGCCGACGCAGATGTCCGAGCGGTGTGTCGGTTGGGTCGAGCTGATCGAGCTGATGCTGAGCGAAATAACCGATCTTCAGGGTCTGGGCAGGCTCCAGCGCTCCGCTCAGTGCGGGGAGCGCTCCGGCCAGCACCTTGATGAGGGTCGATTTGCCGGCGCCGTTGCGTCCCAAGAGACCGATGCGATCTCCAGGGTTGAGCGCGAGATTGACGCCGCGGATCACGGGTCGATCCTGGTCGTAGCCCGCCGCGACCTCGGTGAGCCGCAACAGCGGTCGGGGGAGTTGCTCGGCCGGGGCGAAGGTGAATCGAAAGGGCGAGTCCAGATGCGCCGGGGCGATCAGCTCCATGCGCTCGAGCGCCTTGAGGCGGCTCTGCGCCTGGCGAGCCTTGGTGGCCTTCGCCCGGAAGCGCTCGACGAAGCTGTGGATATGGGCGATCTCGCGCTGCTGGCGCTCGTGGGCGGCTTGTTGCTGGGAGAGCCGCTCGGCACGCTGGCGCTCGAAGGCCGAATAGCTCCCCGCATAGAGGGTCAAGCGGCATTGCTCGAGATGCAGGATGTGGCTGGTGACGGCGTCGAGGAAATCACGGTCGTGCGAGATCAGCAGGAGCGTCCCGGGATAGGCCTTCAGCCAGCCCTCGAGCCAGATCACGGCATCGAGATCCAGATGATTGGTGGGTTCGTCGAGCAACAGCAGGTCGGAGGGACACATCAGGGTGCGCGCGAGGGCGAGACGCATCCGCCAGCCGCCCGAGTAGCTGTTGACGATGCGCCGCTCCTCGCCGGGGGCGAAGCCGAGTCCATGGAGCAAGCGCGCGGCGCGACTCTCCGCGCCATAGGCCTCGATGGCCTCCAGACGCCCGAGGAGCTCGCCTTGGCGCAAACCATCGCTGGCCGCCTCGGCGTGCCGCAGCTCGGCCTGGATGCGCCGCAGCTCGCGATCGCCGTCGAGCACGAAGTCGAGCGCCGCGGCGCTGCTGTCGGGGGTCTGCTGCGCGACATGGGCGACCTCCCAGCCGGTCGGGATCGACACCTCGCCCGCGTCGGCATGCAGCTCATCGAGCAGGAGCGCGAACAGACTCGACTTGCCGCAGCCGTTGTGACCGACCAGGCCGACCTTCTGGCCTGGATGGATGCGCAGGTCGGCGCCCTCCAGCAGCAGGTGCGGACCGCGACGCAGACTCAGCGAGCGGAGCTGGATCATGTGTTCTGACCACGATCGAGTCGCCGATAGCCGATCGCCTCCCCGAGATGGCGCGCCTCGATGCGCGTGGTGCCATCGAGGTCGGCAATGGTTCGGGCAACCTTGAGGATGCGGTGATAGGCGCGCGCCGAGAGTGTGAGACGGTCCATGGCCTGCTCGATCAGACGTTGTCCGTCCGGGTCCAGCGCACAGTCGCGTTGGATCTCGGCTGGCCCCAGGAGATGGCTCGACTTACCGGCGCGCGCCATCTGACGCGCGCGCGCCGCGGCCACTCGCGCTGCGACGACCGCGGTCGTCTCGGGATCGTCCGCGGTGGGCCTGCCGAATTGCGTCAGATCGAGTCGCGGCACCTCGACGTGCATGTCGATGCGATCGAGCAGTGGTCCCGAGATGCGTGCGCGGTAGCGCGCGATCTGTTCCTGGGTGCAGTGACAGCGTCCGCTACGATCCCCGAGATAGCCGCAGGGGCAGGGGTTCATGGCCGCCACGAGCTGAAAACGGGCGGGGAAGCGCGCCTGTCGCGCGGCGCGCGAGATATCGATATGACCGGATTCGAGCGGCTCGCGCAGCACCTCGAGCACGCGGCGATCGAACTCGGGCAGCTCATCGAGAAAGAGCACGCCATGATGCGCGAGCGAGATCTCACCTGGTCGCGGGTTGCTGCCGCCACCGACCAAGGCGACCCCGGAGGCGGTGTGGTGCGGTGCGCGAAAGGGGCGCTCGCGCCAGCGCCGCGGGTCGAACGGATCGCGATCACTGACCGAGCGAACGGCCGCGGCCTCTAGCGCCTCGGCCTCGGTGAGCGGTGGCAAGAGGCCCGGTAGACGGTTGGCGAGCATCGACTTGCCGGTTCCGGGCGGCCCGATCAGCAGCAGACCATGACCGCCGGCCGCCGCGATCTCCAATGCCCGCTTGGCATGCGCCTGTCCCTGAACCTCGGAGAGGTCGGGGTAAGTTGTGGTGTGCAGAGGCGGCTCGCCAGCCGTGTACCGAGGCAGCGCGTGGCTACCGTTGAGATGCTCGCAGACCTCCATCAGATGCTGCGCCGGGCGGATGTCGAGCCCGGAGACGAGGGCCGCTTCGGCCGCATTCTCCGCCGGGAGGATCAGCTCGCGTCCAGCCGCGCGCGCGGCCACCGCGACCGGCAAGACACCATTGACCCGACGCAGCCGCCCAGACAGGGCCAGCTCGCCGATCCACTCGTACTCCCCCAGCCGATCCGTGACGATCTGTCCGGATGCGCCGAGGATACCAAGCGCGATCGGCAGATCGAAGCGTCCGCCCTCCTTCGGTAGATCGGCCGGCGCCAGATTGATGGTCACCCGGCCATTTGGGAACTGGAAGCGGGCGTTCAACAAGGCGCCACGCACGCGATCCTTGCTCTCCTTCACCGCCAGCTCTGGCAGGCCGACCATCGAGAGCGTCGGCAGTCCGCCGCTGAGATGGACCTCGACCGTCACCGGCGGGGCATGGATCCCAACGCGTGCGCGACTGTGAAGGATGCAGAGTGCCATGAGGCGGCTCGGTGTCGCGCGCTCAGTCGTCCGCTGCTCGCTGTGTCGTGAGCGCCCGCTCGAGCTCGGTGACGCGCCGTTCCAGCACCGCCAATTTCTCGCGGCTGCGCGCCAGCACGGCCGCTTGGATATCGAGCTCCTCGCGCGTCACCAGGTCGAGTCGGGCCAGACCCGCCTCGAGCGATGCGCGGAGATTGCGGTTGACGTCGTCCTGCAACATCTGCAGGCCCTTGGGCATGGCCGAGGCCAGGCGACGGGCGAGATCATCGAGCTGTTTCGAGTCCAACATGGAGAGTCCTCTGCGCGAGTGTTTCCTGATGCGGTCGGCGCCACCCCTGATGCGGCAGCGGTCGGACGAGTGCTCGCCGCGGTGCCCTGCCCCGCACCGCAGCCGGGCCTGGGGCGGTGCTCTTGAGCGATTATAAGGCCGTCCGTGCATTGGATCGCCCCCAAGTGTCAGTCCTTATTCTGCGCACCATCATGGTGCGAGGTCAAAAGTGCTTCACCACTCCCGCACCGGGAGCGCGCAGCGGCTCGTCGCGCACGCGCCACATGATGTTAAATCGCATCGCTCGAGTCGGTGCTCGATGAAAGTAGGCACGAACCCTGCTTACGCATCAGGTACAGGTGATGGCCGAGCCGGTGAGCCGGGCGCCTGTCGGCATCCACATCCGCGAATACAGGCCCGGTCCAGCATAAAGGTGAGACAATCATGCAACATTCAATCGCCACCGCAGTGGCACTCGGCACTCTCGCACTCGGCACCGGCTCGCTCGCGACTGCGGCAGACGTGCATTCATTCAGCGCCAACATTGGGGTGGTCAGTAACTATCTCTTTCGCGGACTGACGCAGACCCAGGACGGCGCGGCGATCCAGGGGGGTGTCGATTACGAGCACGCCAGCGGTTTCTATGCCGGGACCTGGGCCTCGAATGTCGATTTTGGTGAGAGCTTGGATCTCACGATCGATTTTGCCGAGGAGACCTTCGCGCTCGATTATTCCGAGTCACCCGGTTACGAGCTGGATCTCTATCTCGGTTTCAGCAAGGCCATCAACGATGATCTGAGCTTCGACCTGAGCGCACTCTATTATGCCTATCCCGATGGGCGCGATCTCGATTATGCCGAGCTCGCCGCCAGCGGTACCTGGAAATGGCTCACACTCGGAGCGGCTTATACCATCTACGGCCAGGCGGACGACGCCCCCGGCGTCCAATCGGGAGAGGCGCTCTATATCGAAGGCGACTGGTATCTGCATGCCGGACTCGATTTCGTCCTCCCGTATGACTTCGGGTTGGGTCTGCGCGGCGGCTATACCGACTTCAAATACAACGACGGCGGTAATGATTACGCGCACTGGGGTGTGACCCTCAGCCGCGAGGCCGGCGATTTCGGTACTTTCAGCCTGAACTATGAGCAGGTCGGTCGTGACACCTACGACGAAGATCCCAAGGTCTGGGTCGGCTGGCTGAAGGAATTCTAGTCCAGAATCGCCCGTTCCACGCACCTCTCATCCGGCGCGCGGAACGCCATTTGGCCATCTAGAGGAGCCTATTCGCAATGAAACTGGTCGCAGCCATCATCAAGCCATTCAAGCTCGACGACGTGCGCGAGGCCCTCGGAGACATCGGGGTCTCCGGGATCACCGTCATCGAGGTCAAGGGTTTCGGTCGCCAAAAAGGCCACACTGAGCTCTATCGCGGGGCTGAATATGTTGTCGACTTTCTCCCCAAGATCAAGGTCGAGATCGCGGTCGACGAGCACATGGTCGAGAAGGTGATCGAGGCCATCGCCGGCGCCGCGCGTACCGGCAAGATCGGTGATGGCAAGATCTTCGTCTACGCGCTCGAACAAGTGATCCGGATTCGCACTGGCGAGACCGGTTCGGACGCACTCTAACGCATTCCTGGAGATCGCAATGATATTCAAGCTGAGCTCCCGACGATTGACCGTCTCGGCCTTGGCCGGTCTGGCAACGCTGTCACCGACGCTCGCCCTGGCCGAGGAGACCGCTGTGCTCAATAGCGGGGATACCGCCTGGATGTTGACTGCCACGGCATTGGTGCTGTTCATGACACTCCCAGGGCTCGCGCTCTTCTATGGCGGATTGGTGCGCGCGAAGAACGTGCTATCGGTGCTGATGCAGTGTTTCACGATCGCCGCCCTGATGACGGTGCTCTGGGTCATCTACGGTTATAGCCTAGCCTTTTCGACCGTGGGCATGGAGGCTGGGGTGCTCAACCTCAATTCTTTCGTCGGCGGTCTGGACAAGATCCTGCTGGCGGGGGTCACGCGCGAAAGTCTGACCGAGGCCTTTCCGGAGACGGTCTTCGCGACCTTCCAGTTGACCTTTGCCATCATCACGCCAGCCCTGATGGTCGGCGCCTTCGCCGAGCGCATGAAATTCTCCGCGCTGCTGTGGTTCATGGCGATCTGGTTCACCATCGTCTATCTGCCGATCGCGCACATGGTATGGGGCGGGGATGGCGCCTTGATGTGGGACTGGGGTGTGCTCGACTTCGCCGGTGGTACGGTCGTGCACATCAACGCGGGGATCGCCGCGCTCGTCACCGTGCTGGTGCTTGGTAAGCGTAAGGGTTATCCGACCACCGCCATGCCGCCGCACAATCTGGGATTCACCGTCATCGGCGCCTCGATGCTGTGGGTCGGCTGGTTCGGCTTCAACGCCGGTAGCGCGCTGGCGGCCAACGAGAGTGCAGGCATGGCGATGCTGGTGACCCAGGTTGCGACCGCCGCCGCGGCGCTGGCCTGGATGTTTTCCGAATGGTTGTCGCATGGCAAGGCGAGCGTCCTCGGTGTGGTCACCGGGGCCGTGGCGGGGCTGGTCGCCATCACCCCGGCCGCGGGTACGGCGGGACCACTCGGGGCACTGGTGATCGGCGCGGCCTCTGGTGTCATCTGCTATTTCGCCTCGACCAAGCTCAAGCGCGCACTGGGCTATGACGATTCGCTCGATGTCTTCGGCGTCCATGCGGTAGGAGGTATCGTCGGTGCGATCCTCACTGGTGTGTTCGTGTCCGCGGCACTCGGTGGTGCGGGTCTTGCGGAGGGGATGACGATCGCCAGTCAACTCTGGGTCCAGATCAAAGGCGTGCTCTTCACCGTCGTCTACACGGGTATCCTGACCTGGGTCATCCTCAAGCTGGTCGACCTGGCCATCGGTCTCAGGGTCAGCGAGGATGAGGAGACTGAAGGTCTCGATCTCTCGCAGCACGGTGAGCGTGGCTATATCCTCTAGTTCATCCTCAGGGGGCGGCTCGGTCGCTCGACCGCCGCCCCCAGCGCACGACGATGCGGTCCGCGACCTCGCCATCATCGAGCCGCAGCGAGCGATCCATCCCAGCGGCGTCAGTGCCCTGTCGACATCGACCCTCCTGGCACGGCCGGCGTCACGACCTCAACCCGCCAAGCCCAACACCTCCAGATAACGCAAGGCGCTGCGATCTTGACGGTATTCACTCACCGCCGTGCGCAGCACCTCGGGCGGCAGCGGATTGTCCAGCGTGCGGCGCATCGCCTCGGTGAGTGCCGCGATATCACCGACCGGCACCAGAGGGCCGAAGCGGCCGTCATCCAACAACTCGGATGGTCCGCTGGGACAGTCGGTCGAGACCACCGGGATCCCCAGTGCCAGGGCTTCGGTCAGGACATTGGGCGAGCCCTCCCAGGCCGATGAGAGCACGAACAGCCGGGCGCGCGCCAGATAGGCATAGGGGTTCTCCTGAAACCCGGGCAAGGCGATTCGATCACCCAGGTCGCGGCTAGCGATGAGCGCCTCCAACTGCGCCCGCCCGGCCCCCTCGCCAAGGATCATGAGACGACAATCACAGTATTGCCGCAGCCGTCCGAAGGCCCTGATCAGGGTGGGAAAGTCCTTTTGTCGCTGGAAACGTCCGGCGCCCATGATCACCGGTGGCTGGCCAGGGGCGAGCCAGGGGTGTGGACAAGCCTCGGCGGCCAGGAGATCCATCTCGGGTGTGATGACCGGGTTGCGGATGACGCAGATGCGCTCGGGTGGGAGTGTGGCGATGCGCGCGGTGTCCTCGGCCACCCCGTCGGAGACCGCGATGATGCGATCGAGATGACGATAGAGCAATCGGATCTGCGTATACCGCAGCCACCGCTCGATGGCCGTACGCTCGGCCATGGCCGCTGAGCGCTGGGTGCCAAGCCGCAGCACCAGACGGGTGTCGGTGCCCGCGAGCAGTCGAGCAATCACGGCGGCACGGCCGGCGCGCTCCTTGACCGCCAGGAGTGCGGCGGGTTGGCGCTCTCGCAGATAGCGGGCCAAGGCTGGGATGGCCAACAGGCTATGGGAGGCGCCAAGCGGGATCCGCTCGACCTCGCGTGGCAGCCGCGCGAGATGCGGACCGGCGGCGCGCAGCAGGAGCAGGTCGATGCGTTGACCCTGATCGAGGATGCCACGAATCAGATTCACGAGCATCCGCTCGACACCGCCGGCCCCCGAGAAGGAGGCCAACACGGCGAGCGGGTCGGTGGTGTTCGGCATGAGGAGGTGGTCTCCTTGACGCGGTGCTATAGTTCGGCGTCGGCGCACGACTGTACCACAAGCATGCCCGTGAGAATGAGCCGGGCGAGCGGCGGCTGGATCGGCGACCGGGCGCCGCCATCATCGGTGATGACGGCGCTGGACCCTGACCGATGCGACATTCCGCCGACTCGTGAGGCATCGTGCATGCCGTCAATCCCATCATTGCCCTTGACCGGGAGCGCATGACCTCGGCTCCCGTCGGAGAGAGTCCCATGTCGGAAGAAGGTCGTTTCAAGATCCAACTCGAGCAACGGGAAGGCTTCCAGATCAATGTCGCCTTCGATTGGAAGCGCGCCCCTGATCTGCTCATGGACGAGCCGCCCCCGCTCGGCGAACAGGCTGGACCGAATGCCTCGCGTCTGCTGGCGGCCGCCGCCGCCAACTGTCTGAGTGCGAGCCTGCTCTATTGTGTCTTCAAGGACGAGCCCCCGGCCAATGCGCTGCGTGCCGAGGCGGTCTGTGTCATGGTACGCAACGAGAAGAAACGGTTGCGCGTGGGCCGCCTGGAGATCACCTTGATCCTCGGCGAGGCGGTGATCCAGTCGCCCAGGTTCGCCCGCTGCAAGGATCTGTACGAAGACTTCTGCGTCGTCTCGGCCAGCATCCGCCAAGGCATCCCGATGCGCATCACCCTTCAGGACGAGGCTGGCAACCTGATTCATACCTCGGAGTGACACAGGCTTGGGACGAGACCCTCGGGACTGGAGGCGCGCGCTGATCCGCGTCGTCTTTCCGCGCCGGCCTTTGCCCGCTGGGCTGTCGGAGGCGTTCGCCGCGCTGGACCTGTGTCCCGCTCGGCCTGTACTCATCCTGGTCGGTGGTGCCGCCGGTCTCGCCACGGCGATCGCGGCCGCCCTGGGACCGCTCTTCGAGCGGCTTGCGCCCTGCCTCGATCGACTCGGCGCGGTCGTGATCGATGGCGGCACGGCCGTTGGGGTCATGGCCCTGATGGGCGAGGCGCGGCGGCGCTCGGACGCCCGTTTTCCACTGCTCGGGATCGCCCCGCGTGGGCGGGTGCTCGGCCTCGACCGGTTCGCGGGTGACTCGTCGGGCACATTGCATGGGTCTGAAGACGCTGCCGAGTGGCGCGACCCTGCCTTGGCAGTGGCGCAACCGGGCGCGAAGTCCGCGCCAGGCGACGACATGGCCAGACTCGATCCCAATCACACCCATTTCATCCTGGTGCCAGGCGATCGCTGGGGTGCCGAGTCGCCCTGGATCAGTGCGAGCGCCGAGTATCTCGCGGCGGGCATGGGCACGCTCATGCTGGTGGCGGGCGGCGGTGAGGTCACGCGACTCGACGTACTGCATCGGCTGCGTGGGGGTGGCCGGATCCTGGTCCTCGCCAGCAGCGGGGGCACCGCCGATCGGCTCGCCGAGTGGCGGCGCGCGGGTGGCGACGAGGACACCGACTTGGTGCCGGGGGCCGATCCCGAGCGCATCGAGGTACTGGACCTTGCCGCGGCCCCGGCGTGCCTACCCGCCATCCTCGAGCGCGCCCTGGGGCACTGAGCCGTGGGTCGGCTCGGTGATCTCCTGCGTCGCCCCCCGATCCTGGTCGTGGGGCCAGATCCATTGGCGGATGCCGTCGTTCGCGCGCTGCGCCTTGCTCGGCGACGGGTTGCACGGATCACGCCGGAGCAGCTCGCGCGGATTGCGCCGACCTCGATCCAGACCCTGATCCTGGCCGATCCGCCCGATGCCGCCGAGTGGATCGCGAGGCTCTTGGCCGATGAGCGCACGGGGTTCGGCTGGGCACGACCGACGACCCGACGCCTGATCCTGATGCACGCCCAGGATCCCCCGCCGTCGCTGCCGCGTCCGCATCCGGCGAGTCGTTGGCGTCTGGAGACCTTCGCGATCGGTGATCGAACGGCGCGCGCATTGCTCACCCGCTGGCCGCTGCACCTGGGGATGGACCCGCGGTTCGAGCAAGCCCCTCATCTGCTGATCGTCGGCCGCGCCGCGCTGGCGCGTCCATTCCTGTTGCAAGCGCTGCGGCTGCTTCACTATGGGGCCGTCCGCCCGCGCGTCACCCTGCTCTGCGCTGAAGAGGAGGCGGTCGTGGCCGAGCTCTTCGAGAGCTATCCCATGGCATCCGAGATCGCCGACATCCGTGGCGTGTCGCTCGATGCCTGGCGTGCCGACGACCCTGATGGAGCGGCCCGACCAGCCCATGACAGGGGCGTCGCAATCTGGCCCGAGCGCATGGCGAGCGCGCCACCCATGCCGCGCGAGGATTGCCCCGGCCTGGATGATTCCAGCCGTCCAATCACCTTCGTGTTGGTCTGCCCCACGCCTGCCGAGGGTGATGGACTGACGCTGGCGCACCGTCTAGTGCGCGCGCTCGCGCGTGCGCAGGGGGTCTCCCCGCCCGTGTTGGTCGAGGTCCGCGGGCCGCTCGCTGATGGTCGGATCCAGGACTGGGATGGGCAGACCATCCCCTTCTCCGTTCTCCACGAGGCCTGTCGCCCCGAGGTCCTGCTCGATGGCCACGGGGACGAGGTCGCCCGGACGATCCATGATCAGTATCGTGACAGTATCGCGGCGCAAGGTCGCGACCTGGGCGATGAGCCTGCCGGGCAACCCTGGGACCGTCTGGAGACCTCCTATCGCCAGGCCAACCGTCATCAGGCCGACCATGTCTGGGCCAAGCTGGCCGTGATCGACTGTCGAGCGGTGTCCGAGGATCTGGTCGAGTCCTTTTACCTGACCCCGTTGGAGATCGAGCGTCTTGCGCTCATCGAGCACCAGCGCTGGGCCGCCGATCGTCATCTCGATGGGTGGCGCTACGCCCCGGTGCGTGACAATCAGCGCAAGCATCATCCGCAGCTGGTGCCCTATGCCGAGCTCTCCGAGCCGATGAAGGATCTCGACCGCCACGCGGTGCGCGCGCTCCCCGTGCTGCTCGCGCGTCAGGGTCTCGGCATCCTGCGCCAGCTGATCGTGGGGGTCAGCGTGACGGCCGAGGTGAGCCCGGTAGGGCGGCGCTGGCGTGGTCTGGTCGAGCAGCTCCTGGAGCGCTTGAGCACGCGCTATCCGGACCGTTTGCTCGTCCTCGCGCTGACCCCCGACGAGCCCGCGGCATGCGCCTTGGCACGGTGCGCGCTCGAGCGTGATGCGGGTACCGGGCTCGTCCTGCTGCTGTCGCGGCCACTCTGTGAGACTCTCGAGGGGGCGACGGACCCGGCCGCACGGACGGCGATACTGGAGTTGATCGCCCGTGCCGAGCGGCGCATCGTGCTGCGTGGCGAGTCCGAGCGTTGCGATTGGCTGGCGCGACGCGCCTCGATCAGTCTCATCCTGGGCGAGTCCGCGGCTGCTGGGCCAGGCATCAAGCAGGTCCGACTGGATCCCGACGGCGGAGTGCTCCAATGGGGCTTCGACTATTGAGTCGGCACGCGAGCCGACGACCAGGTCTGAGTGGGCGGTGCAGATGAGCGACAGGCATCAGGAGGCAGGGCCATTCAGCGGTCCGACCGGTTGGATCAAGGAGATTGGTCTCGCTGCGCAGGCACTGACGAGTTGTCTGGCGCTCTATCTCAGGATTCTGGCGGGACGCGCGCGATTGGATCTGTCTGCGCTCGCCGTGGCCCTGCGTCAGGCCGGACTCGCGATGGTGCTGCCCATGACGCTTGCGAGTGTCTCGGTCGGTTTCATCCTGGGTCAGCAGATCAGCACGACCTTGAGTCAATTCGACCTGCTCGTGCATTTTTTGCTGAACATCGCCTATCAGATCGTGATGGAGCTGGTGCCCGTCCTGGTCGGGATCCTGGTTGCGAGTCGTGCCGGCGTGGCACTGGCGGTGCGTCAGGCGACCTTGACGGTCACCGGTGAGCTCGATGGTCTATTGATCAGCGGCGTCCATCCGATCCAGCTGACGCTCGCCCCGGTGTTGCTCGCCATGCTGCTCATGAGCTTTGCCTTCGTGGTCTGGGGTACCCTGGTGACCTTTGCCGCGACCGGGGTCTGGCTGTGGGTCGGATCCGCGATCTCGCCGGTCCAGTTCGGCATGATCCTGCTCGATGCACTGACCGTTGGCGCCTTGGTCGAGGCATTGGTCAAGCCGCAACTGTTCGCGCTCTTGATCGCCATGATCGCGACTGTCAATGGCAGCACGGCGGGGCGCAATTCGGAGGGGATCGCGCGAGCCGCCACGCGCACCATGATCGGGGGCATCGTCGCCATCCTGGTCGCGGATCTGGTCTATATCCTATTGGTGAGGGGGTGATGGTTTGAGCGGTGTGGGACCTGCACGAACGGACCTTGACGGCTGGGCCGGCGTCAACCGCGCTTGCTCATCGGGCCGGACCAGACCACCTGAGCGCAGCCACTGATGTCCGCCGCGCTGCGCCTGAGCGGCGTCTATCAGCACGTCGGTGGACGCATGGCCTTGGAGGACATCCGACTGGATGTCGCGGTTGGCACCTGGCTGCTGATCTGTGGTCCGAACGGCGCCGGCAAGAGCTTGCTGACACGTTTGATCCTGGGTCTGGATCGGCCCTCGGCGGGTCGCGTCGAGGTTCTGGGGCGCGATCTGGATCAGCTGGACTGGTCGGCGATGGCACGGCTGCGCCGCGAGGTTGGGGCAGTGCTCCAGCGTGGTTCGCTCATCGCTGGTTACAGCGTCCTGGAGAACCTGTTGCTCCCCTTGCGAGATGCGCCGCTGACACGTCACGAGATGGCGCGCGCCGCCCGTCTGGTGATGACCTTGCTGGGCCTGGACGGACTCGAGAATCACCCGCCGCGGGCACTCTCGTTGGGCCAGCAGCGCCGAGTCGAGCTGGCGCGCGCGCTGATTCGCCGCCCGCGGCTGCTGGTTTGGGATGGTCTGACCGACGGACTCGACCCGGCCGTGGCACGCGAGACGCTCGCGGTTTTGCGCGGCTTGAAGCAGCACCAGGACTTGACCTTGATCGCGACCGACAATTTTCCGGATGTGCTCGGCGAGACCCCCGAGCGCATCGCCGTGCTCGATGCCGGACGCCTGCTGATCGCGGCGACCCCAGCCGAGCTTGCGAGTGCCAGCGCGCGCCGTCTGGAGCTGCGCGCCGCACTGCGAGGACAGCCATGAGCCGACCCCGATGAAGGATGAGCCACGCCCCGCCGACCGCCGGCTCGATCGGCTCTATGCCCCACCCGAGATCGGCGCGCCGGGCCGGCGCCGAGCGCGTGCCGAGCGTCGTGATCTGCTCTACGCGGGCCTGTTCGTGATCGCGATGGCGGCATTGCTGGTGGTCATCTTGACCCTGCTCCTGCCCGGCTTCTTGAATCAGACCTATCGGTTGCATGCCTATTTCGCACGCGCCGATGGGTTGGCGATCGGCATGCCGGTCGTTCAGGATGGCTATGTGGTCGGTCTACTCGAGCGTCTGGCCCCGATCTTTCCAGCCAGCGCGACCGATCATCGGCACTGTCCCGAGCCGGTTGCGCAGGCACCGAGCCGCGCCCCTGGCCAGCCCTGTTTCCGCGCGACCTTGCGCATTCGTGACGCCTGGCCGATCCCAGCCGACAGCCTGGTGCAGTTGGGCACCTTGGGACTGCTGCGCGGCGATGCGCTCTGGATCCATCCTGGACAGGCGCCAGAGCGGCTCTCGGGCGGATCCATGATTGCTGTCAGCGCCCCCGAGCCGAGCCTCGCCGAGCAGTTGGCCATGCTGACCGAGACGGTGCGTCTGTTGGTCGAGGACAGCATCGCGCCCACGCTCGCGAGCATCCGCGATCAGGTCAAGACCATCGAGCTGTTGATCGGTGCTGGCGAGGATCAGAGCGATGCGCTCGGCGAGAACCGCGAGCGACTCGCCGGGGCACTCGAGAATCTGCGACTCCTGTCCGAGCGAATGGTCGTGGCGGTGGATACCGAGGCCATCGGCGACATCCTGGCGTCGGTCCAGGAGATGTCGGCCAGCCTGGCACGCATCACCGCCGAGATGTCCGGCAGCACGCGCGATGTACAACGCGCCGTCACCGATTATGGCGAGCTGGCGGTGGATATCCGTGCCCTGGTCAACGAGAATCGGCCAGCCGTCCAACGCTCGCTCGATGATGCCCAGATCGTGTTACAGATGCTCACCTCGGCCTTGCTGCCGATCCTGACCAACATCGAGGATGCGACGCGCAACCTGGCGGCACTGTCGAGCGAGTTGCGTCAGGACCCGACCTCACTGCTCAGACGACGGCCACAAGAGGATCAGTCGCCATGGTTTCAATGAGTGTCTGGTGTCGGCGGCATGCGCTTGGGGCCGCGGTATCCGGATCAGGCCTTGCCGGGTTGCTGATGCTCCTGATCGGGCTTGCCGGCTGCGGGTCGTCCGCGCCGATGAAGTCCGATCGATTCTTCGCGCTCGCTCCGGTCACCTCCGAATCAGCAGTCGGCTGGCCACTGCCGGCGACCCTGCTGGTCAATGATCTGGCCGCGCGAGGCCTGCTTGGTGGACGTCAGATCCTCTTCCGGACCGCGGCCGCTCCGTTGCAGGTCCAGCGCTATGAGGATCTCTTGTGGGAGGAGCCGGTCGCGCGCGCGCTGGCGCGCCACCTCGCCGACGCCATCCGCGCGGCGAGTGTCTATCAGATGGTGCTGATCCCAGCCGATCGCGGACGCCCCGATGTCATCCTGGGCGGTGAGGTCGAGCGCTTCGAGCACCACCCGACCGCGGCACCGCCGCGCGTGGTCGGGGCCTTGCAGCTGACTCTGGTCGGCGCCGACGATCGACGTCCGATCCTTAGCCGTCGTTACACTGCCGAGGCCCTGGTCTCAGGCGTGACACCCGAGTCGATGGCCGAGGCATTCAGCCGACTGGCCGCACTCCTTGCCGCTGACGTGGTGCGCGATCTGCGAGGGCAGGCCCCTGAGCCGGACAGCTGATGCCGCGCCCGGGATGCGCCACTGGGCATGATGGGTGCACGACCCGGTCATCTGGACGATCGGGCGGTGCTGGCCTCCGATCGTACCAAGCCCATCCGGTCCTGCGACAGCCGCGCGGTCCGTGCTCTGCTCGTTGCTCGGATGACATGCGTCTACAATCTCGGGTGTGAGCCCCAACACGCCCAAGATCATGGAGCACCTGTAGTGGAGGCGAAGTGCTTGGCACAGCCACAGCCGGATCAGGCCTTGCTGGCGGTCGATCTCGACGGGACATTGCTCAGGACCGACTCGCTGATCGAGTCGGTGCTGTCACTGGTGCGCGAGCGCCCGCTCAGTCTGCTGACCCTCTGGGGCGGGCTCGCACGCGGGCGCGCCGGGTTCAAGGCCTGGGTCGCCGAGCGGGCCGCACTCGATGTCGATACCTGGCCGCTGAATGACGCGCTCATGGATTGGCTGCGCGCCGAGCGTGCGGCCGGACGCCGGCTCATCCTGGTGACCGCGGCCGATCGGCGCATCGCCGCGGCACTGGCCGCCTACACCGGGCTGTTCGACGAGGTCATGGCCAGCGCGGAGGGTCGCAATCTCAAGGGCGCGACCAAGGCCGCGGCCCTAGTCGCGCGTGCCGGCGCGGCCGGCTTCGACTATGTCGGGGATGCGCGTGCCGACCTGCCCGTGTGGCGCGCCGCCCGCCGGGCGATCGTGGTCGGCGGGCCGCGCATCGAGCGCGCCGCCCGCACCGTCGCCTCGGTCGAGCGGGTCTTCAGACCCGAGCCGGCCCCGGCAGCCACACTTTGGCGCGCCTTGCGTCTGCATCAGTGGGTGAAGAACCTGCTGATCTTTCTGCCGCTCCTGGCGGCGCACCGCATCGGTGAGCCTTCGCTCGTGCTGGACGCGATGCTCGCCGTCCTCATCTTCGGGCTCACCGCCTCGGCGGTCTATCTGCTCAACGACCTGCTGGACCTTCCCGCGGACCGGCGACATCCGAGCAAGTGTCGACGACCCCTGGCCGCCGGCACACTGCCCTTGATCTGGGGGCTGGCGCTCATCCCGGTCCTCTTGTCGGTCGCGGCCGGGCTCAGTCTGATCCTCCTGCCGGCGGCCTTCAGCCTGGTGCTCGCGGGCTATGTCGTCCTCACCAGCGCCTACTCATTCTGGCTCAAGCGTCAGCCGATCCTGGATGTCATGACCCTGGCTGGGCTCTATACGGTTCGTGTCATCGCCGGTGCGGCCGCCCTGTCCATCACGCCCTCCTTTTGGCTGCTGGCCTTCTCCATGTTCATCTTCCTGAGTCTGGCCTTGGTGAAGCGTTATACCGAGCTCGCGGCGCTCCTGGAGCGCGGCGAGCTGACCGCGAGCGGGCGCGGCTGGCATGTCGACGACCTGCCCCTGGTCCAGAGCCTGGGGGTCTCGGCCGGTCTGGCCTGCGTGCTGGTGCTGGCGCTCTATATCGACAGCGCTCCGGCGCAGCGACTCTATGCCACCCCCGAGGCACTCTGGCTGATCTGCCCGCTGCTGCTCTATTGGATCAGCCGACTCTGGTTCAAGACCCACCGCGGCGAGATGCACGATGATCCGGTGGTCTTCGCGCTGCGCGACCGGCTGAGTCTGCTGATTGGCGCCGTGACCGTCGGTATTGTCCTGGTTGCAACGATCGGGATGGGGGTTTGACATGATCGATCCAGAACCTTTGCAAGAGCGCTCAGCGAGCCGCCCGGCGAGGATGTCAGCGCCATGACCCAACGCATCGAATCCTGGGGCCGTTACCCCAAGGCGACACCGGCCAAGGTGACGCGCCTGACCGACCGCGACGCCCCATTGCCCGAGAGCGATCGTCCCATGCTGGTCTTCGGCAATGGGCGCAGCTATGGCGACGTCTGTCTCAACGACGGTGGTCACATCCTGCTTGGTCGAGGGCTCGATCGCTTCATTGCCTTCGACGCCGAGCAGGGCATCCTGCGCGCCGAGGCCGGGGTGCTGCTCTCCGAGATCCTCGAGCTCATCGTGCCCAAGGGCTGGTTCCTGCCCGTCACGCCCGGAACCAAGTTCGTCACCCTCGGCGGCGCGGTGGCCAACGACGTGCATGGCAAGAACCATCATCGTGCCGGCACCTTCGGTCACCATGTGCGCGCATTCGAGCTCGTGCGCTCCGACGGCAGCCGCCGCGTCTGCACGCCTACCGAGAATGCCGACTGGTTGGCCGCCACCATCGGCGGACTGGGTTTGACCGGACTCATCACCTGGGTCGAGATCCAGCTCAGGGCCATCGAGGGCCCTTGGATACAGGCCGAGAGCCGACGCTTCGCCAACCTGAGCGAGTTCTTCGTGCTCTCGGAGGAATCCGACCGCCAGCATGAATTCACGGTCGCCTGGGTCGACTGCGCGGCGCGCGGCCAACACCTCGGCCGCGGCATCCTGCTCAGCGGCGACTTCGCCCCGGCCTCGGCAGGCCAAGGCAAGCACCCCAGGGCCCATGGCCGACTCGATGTACCCTTCACGCCGCCGATCTCGTTGATCAATCCACTCAGCCTCAGGGCCTTCAATGCACTCTATGCCCGCAAGCCCGAGCGCCGATTCCTGACCCACTACGAGCCCTTCTTCTATCCGCTCGATGCCATCGGCCATTGGAACCGGATCTATGGGCCGAAGGGGTTCTTGCAGTATCAGTGCGTGCTGCCGCCTGAGTCCGCGGAGACGGCAACTCGCGAGCTGCTCGAGCGCATCGCCGCGAGCGGGCAGGGATCCTTTTTGGCCGTGCTCAAAGGTTTCGGGACACAGCCACAGGCTGGATTGCTCTCCTTCGCGCGCGCCGGTGTCACCATTGCGCTCGACTTCCCATTCAGGGGGGCGAGGACATCAGCATTGCTGAACACATTGGATGCCGTGGTTGTTGCGGTGGACGGTGCGCTCTATGCAGCCAAGGATGCGCGTATGAGTCAATTGGGATGGGGGCTGTCTACCCCCAGGCTCGAAGCATTTGGTGACTTCATCGACCATTCGTTCGTTTCCGGTCTGTGGTGCCGGCTCAACGCATGCGGATGAGCGGCGGGTGATTGGTCATTTTGATGAAGTGACAGCCGCGATCGGTGAGCCGGTTGCTGGCCGTGTGGTGACGGCAGCCGATTCGTCGGAATTGCGGTGGGCGAGCGACTGAACGATGGAGTCATCGATGAGGGGACAACAGGTCTTGATCCTGGGCGGTGCCTCGGCGATCGCTGAGCAGGTGGCGCGCCTTTTGGCGAGCAGGGGCGCGGCACTTTATTTGACCGGCCGTGACCAGGCGCGTCTCGAGAAGATTGCCGCGGATCTGCGGGTGCGCGGGGCCTCGCGGGTGGTGATCGAGCCGCTGGAACTGACCGATATCGCCGCGGTGGGCGGTGTCGTGGGCCGCGCACAAGAGTCGCTCGACGGGCTGGACACCCTGTTGATCGCGGCCGGTGTGCTCCCCGAGCAAGAGCGAGCGAGCGCCGAGCCCGCGCTGCTGCGCGAGGGCCTGGAGATCAATGCCAGCGTGCCCATGCTAGTGCTCGAAGAGGCCGCGCGTCTGTTCGAGCAAAAAGGTCGTGGCCAGCTGGTCGCCATCGGCTCGGTGGCCGGCGACCGCGGTCGGGCGACCAACTACGCCTATGGTGCCGCCAAGGGCGCGCTCGAGATCTTCCTGTCCGGTCTGCGCCAGCGTCTGTCCCGGCGCGGGGTGAAGGTGCTGCTCGTCAAGCCCGGCTTCGTCGATACCCCGATGACGGTCGAGTTCAAGAAGGGTCCGCTCTGGGCCTCCCCCGAGCGGGTCGCCCAGGATATCGTCCGGGCGATGGAGCGGGGCAGGGCGGTGATCTACACGCCCTGGTGGTGGCGCTGGATCATGCTGATCATCCGCCACATCCCGGAGCCCATCTTCGTGCGGCTGCGCTTCTGATGGGCGAGGATGGTGTGACGGCGAGCACGGGCCGGGGCTTCGACCTGGAGCGGCGCCTGCGCCAGGTCGTGCTGGTCGGCGCACTGGCCGTCATTGCCTATCTGGGCCTGGCCGTGCTCAGCGATGCATCCGCCATCCAGGACGGCTTGCAGCGTCTCGGCCCCTGGCAATGGCTGGCGCTGCTCGCACTCTCGCTGATCAATTACGTGCTGCGCTTCCTGCGCTGGCGCTCGTATCTCAAGGCACTGGGCGCGCGCGTCCCGATCGGGCGTGACCTGCTGATCTATCTCGCCGGCTTCGCCTTCACTGTCACGCCGGGCAAGGCCGGAGAGGCGGTGCGCTCGGTCTATCTGAAGAGCGCCGGGGTGGCTTGGTCGCCGGGGCTCGCCGCACTCGCGGTGGAGCGTGTGTTGGACCTCACGGCCGTGGTGGTGTTGGCCGCGCTGGCCCTGCGGATCTTCGCCGACCACGCCTTGCCCGCCGTGCTGCTCGTCGTCGCCGTGGCAGCCGTGTTGTTGCTCGTCACGCGTCCAATGGTGGCGCGCTGGTTGTTGGCGTGGCTGCCCGCGCGAGGGCGCTGGGGGCGCTTGAAGCTGGGAGGCATGGCGGTGCTCGAGCAGACGCGTGTGCTGCTGGCGCCCAAACGGTTGTTGGGTGGTCTGGCGCTGGGGGTGGTGGCCTGGGGGGCGGAGGCCTGGGGGTTCTTCCTGCTGCTCGGCTGGCTGGGCGTGGATGCCGAGCTGCTCCAGGCGATGGGGATCTACGCCATCGGCATGCTGGCCGGGGCGCTCTCCTTCCTGCCGGGCGGGCTCGGTGGCGCCGAGGCGGCCATGGTGGCCCTGCTGGTGGCGAGCGGGGCGGTGCTCGGCACCGCCGTGCTGGCGACCCTGATCTGTCGGGCCGTGACCCTTTGGTTCGCGGTGCTGTTGGGGGGCGGGGCGGTGGTGTTGTTGGGGCGTCGCGGGGCTTGACCTGGTGCCAAGGCGGATTGAAAGAGGTCATCACAGGCGCCGGGCCGTCGTGGAGACTCGCAGTGTGCGCAGCGTGCGGCGCTTGGATGAGCGGCTGGTTGCTGATCGACCGACCGATCGGCCTGGACCGGTGGTTGGAGCCTGGCGGGCGCGATGTGCGTCCAGCCTCAGGGCCAATCGCTCCGCACCTCGATTTTGTCACTGCGCTCTGGACCAGGATCGAGACGGTTGGTGTCCCGAAAACGCACGGCCTCGCGGATCAGGGCCAGGCGCGCGCGATCGCGCCCCCAGATGGTGTCCAGATGCGGATCAGGTGTCGGGGATGGGCTCCAGATCTGCCATAGCCGTGTCATGTTGTCACGGTGGGCGGAGGCCACCGCGAGTCCGTCTGGGGTGAAGGTGGCGTAGCTGATGCCACCACGGCCACCCCTCAAGGCGAGATGGGCCGAGAGTGGCCGTGACTGAGGTGTCGTCGGGCGCGACCACAATCGGATCGAGCCGTCGCGCGAGGCGGTCAGGATCCAGCGTCCATCCGGGCTGAAATCGGCATGGGTCACCCGATCGCGATGACCCACCAGCTCCGCGATGCGCGTCCCATCCAGCGCCCAGATTTGGGCGCTGGCATTCAACGCGGATGTGACCAGCGCCTTGCCGTCGGGCGCGAAACGCACGCTGCTCAGTGCCCCGGCGTCGGGTTCGAGCAGGCGCGGCTCACCGCAGCCAGTGGGCGTGAGCCCGAGCAGGAGGATCCTTCCGTCTTGACTGGTCGAGGCGAGCCAGTCCGCCGCGGGGGCGAGCGCGAGATCGGTGACGATCTCGCTGTGCCAGGCCCCGGTGCACTGGGGTGTCCGCGAGCCGTCGGCGGCGACCTGAATCACTCGGATGATCCCGAGGTCGTCACCCGTGGCCACCCAGGTCGAGCCGTGTGCATCGGTGCCCATGGCCGCGGCCGTGGCGGGACGGCCGCCGTGGTCCCAATGGCTCTCCTCGGCCAGTGGCTGGCACGTCTGGGTGTCCCAGAGACGTGCTGGTGCGCGCGGATCGGTCGAGGTGGTCAGCAGCCAGCGCTCGTCTGCGCCGAACAGGACCCGGTAGACGTTCGGGCAGTCGATCCCGCCATCGGGCTCGCAGAGTTGTCCGTCGGCCGCGACCGCCAAGGTACAGTCCCGCCCGGACTCCAGGTCCCAGAGGCGTGACGTCCCGTCGAAGCCGGCGCTGGCCAATCGCCGTCCCGAGGCCGAGAAGGCGACGCGACGGACCCGGTCGCGATGCCCGGTCAGCTGTCTGAACAGTGTCGGGCGTGAGGATTCGGCGCCGCGTTCATGACGCCAGACCTCGACCACTGGGTCGAACGAGGCGACCGCCAGCAGGATCGGCGAGCGTCCTAGCGTGGCCGCGGCCGTCAGCCAAGGCGCCTCGCTCATGGCGAGATGGCCGACACGCTCGGCGCTCGGGAGCTGAAACACGACATTCTCGATCGGCTCGACCGACCAGAGTCGCGCCGAGCCATCCTGATCCGAGACGCTCAGCACGCGCTGACCATCCAGACTGAAGCGGGCCTGTGTGATCGGCTCGGCGTGGCCGAGGACGGCGACGTCTTTACCGGTCGAGAGTCCCCAGATCCGCGCCATGTTGTCGAGCGAGCCGCTCAAGACGAGGTAGGCGTCGTCGTCGTCGCCGTTGGCCGGCGCGAAATCCAGATGTTCGACACTGAGATCATGACGACCCAGGATCTCGGCGCGACCGCTTGCGAGGCTCCAGCGCACGACCAAGCCGGCCTCGTCGCCGGCGACCAGGACATCATTCGTCGGGGCGAAAGCGATCCGACGCACGGCCGCTTGATGGATGGGGATGCGCTTGCCGGCGCGCTCGATCACGCCGAGCTCGGCCAAGAGTTGGCCCGCGAGGTCGTAGACAAGCACGCGCTCGTCGGCGCTGGCCACGGCGATGCGCTCTCCGGCCGCGTCGAAGACCACATGGTTGGCCCCGCGACCGAGCGCGCCGCCCGGCTGGATGAGCGCACGCTCCTGCCCGCTCAGCGTCTCGATCAGCCGGACCGCGCCGTCGCGCGCGGCGGTCGCCAGCCATTGACCATCCGGGGAGAAGGCGAGACTGCGGATCCGATGGGTATGGACCGAGCGGTCCCAGAGCGGCGGTCCGGGTCGCTCCAGATCCAGGATGCAGACCGCGAAGCGTCGCTCCGGGTCGCGATGCGACAGGGCGAGCAAGCGCGCATCAGGACTCAGTGCGAGTGCATCGATGGGGGTGGCGCCGCAGGTCCAATCTGGGGCCTGCGTGGGCTCGGCCGGCAGTCGCCAGACACCCTCCGGTCCGATCCCGAGGATCGGGGCAGTGTCCGTGGCGCCGACGAAACGGAGTGTATGGATGGATGGCCGCGGGATGGCCAGCTCCTGCACTGGCAGGAAACCTTGACCCGCGAGGGTCCAAAGTTGGGCGCCCCCATCCGGCAAGCGGGTCACCAGCCGTGCGCCGTCGTCGCGAAAGGCTGCGCCACGTGCGCGCTCGCCCGGCGGGAGCTGGGCTTGTACCATGGCGATCAACCGGTTGCTGGTCAGTGCTCGCGCGAGTGTCTCGGTGGCTGCGACCGGCAGGGCGGGGCCGGCATTGAGCGCGAGCCGGATCGCCTCGGGTGTGTTGCCCAGCCGAATCGCGTTGTCGGCGCTGAAGAGTTGGTTGCGTTGAAGGCTGATGGTGGCGCGGCGCGAGGCATCCCACGCCCACCAGGCCGTGGTGGTCGCCACCAAGAGCAGCGTGATTAGGGTCAGCCCAAGAATTCGCGCGGTGCGATTGCGACGACGTTGCAGGCTCAGGTGGCGGAGCGATTGGCGCAGGTAGGCCTGCTCCAAGGGTTCGAGCTCATCGGGGTGGGCGTCGGCGAAGCGGCGCGCCGCGGCATGACCGGATTCGCCCAGCAGATACTCACGATTACAATCGGTGCGAATCCACAGCCGCGCTTGGCGCGAGATCTGGTAACGGAGGATGAGATCACGACGGTTGCGCGGGTCATCGAGCCACTCGCGCAGCGGCTGCCAGCGGTCGATCAAGATCGGATGGATGAAGCTGGCGATCGGGCGATAGTCCTCCCAACGCTGGGCCGGACCAGGCTCTGTCGGCGTATCCTCAGGCGGCGCGTTGGGCGTTTGTTCCAGGCCCAGCTCGGTGAGCGGGGAGGCACGGCGCTTGAAGCCGCGGCGCACGCGCCATTCCTCGGCCGTCTCGGTCCATAGCCGCTTGAGATCATCGCGCAAACCCGGGGTCGAGCGAGCGCACTCGAGCTGGCTCGTGGGATCGGCGATGGCCTCGGCCACGACCAGCCGGGCGTCGATGAGCTGCTCGAGCAGGCGTGCCGCCGCAGGGGTGCGGCTGAGTGTGAGCAGATCGCCCGCGCGCGTGTTGAGCGCGGGCGAGCCGCCGCCTTCGAGCGCGATCAGCGCGCGGCAGAGGATCGGCAGGGCGTCCCGCAGCGTCGGATCGAGCGCATCCCAGAAGGCATCGGCGCGCGCGATCAGTGAGCCCGTGATCCCGCCGACACTGCGATAATCGCTCAAGGTGAGCAGCTGATGATCGACGGAGACCGAGCCATCCGAGTGCGCGCTGGCCCGCCGGTAGAGTGTATCCAGGGTCTGCTGCAAGACCGGCGGCCAGTAGGCGAGCAGGCTCGCCTCCGCTTCCAGCGCATCGACCAGTCCGCGTCCCATACCCCCGGCGAGCCCCTCATACTCGATCCCGGCGATGCGCGCTGGGATCTCGATGACTTGGCGGATGCGTGCTGGTGGCGGTGGCTCGAGACGAAACCAGGCGCGTTCGTGCAACAGGGACGCCAGTTCGGGTAGTTCGGCAAGGTGGTGTAGATGGTCGCTGCGCAGCGTGGCGATCACCCAGATGCTGTCCCGTGCGGCGAGCACCCGCAGCGCCTTGGCGAAGAGACGGCGAGGTGTGCTTGCATGGCGTCTCTCGTCGAACAATGGATCGAGCGGGTCGATGACCACCACCAGCTGCTGCCGCCCGCCCGCGCCACCCGTCGGGTCGATGAGTGTGGCCTCGAGCTGGACGAGCGCGGCGAGCACCTGATCGGCGGCGACCTCGGGCTCTGTGGTCAGCAGACGCGTCAAGCGAGCTTGATCCAGCCCGAACCCATCCAGGGTCGTGCCGAGCAAGGTCGGTGCGACGAGCGCGCTGGCCAGGGTCGCGAGTGGCTCCTCTGAATCGAGCTCGACGAGACACCAGCGGCAGTTGGTGATGCCGGCGAACAGAAAGGGCCGGGTCAATCGTGGTAGGAGACCAGCGCGGATCAAGGAGCTCTTGCCGACCCCGCTTGGCCCGCTGAGCAGAAGCAATCCGCCACCATGCTCGCGCAGCGTCTCGAGACGGGTCACGAGCTCGCGGGTCTCGCCCTCGCGACCGGTGAAGATCCGCTCATCACCCAAGTCGAATGGCTGCGTGGCACGAAATGGACTGCCATGCCAATCGCCGAGTGGCGAGGCTAGCCGACGTTCGACGCTGATGCGTCGATTCAGGAGCTTGCGCAGCTGGGTCTCGAGCAGCTCGCGAAAGGATCGGTCGTTGCTGAACTGACGGAAGGCGCGGCTGAAGCTGCCATCGGGGTTGAAGAAATGAGTGCGGAAAAATGCTTCCAGACGTTGCCGATCCGCCAGTGCCTCGCGGGTTGCCTCGTCATTGGTGACATCCACGAGACGCGGCGCGCTCTTGCGATAGACCAGGACCTCGGGGCTGCCAGTGCGCGCCGACGCCTCGACCGCATCGACGAATTCCCATTCGGTTCCGGTCATGCCCTCATAGGGATCCTCCGCGAGGGGCGTGCCGAGCCGGGTCCAGAGCATGACGAGCACGATCTCGCATTCCGATGGACGCAGCAGCCCCGCTTGAAAGCTCTGTGCCGCGGTCAGCGCCTCCTCTTCCCAAAGGATGGCCTGGACTCTGAAATAGGGCAGATATTCTTGATCCAGTGCATCGATGACATCCTTGACCAGTGCACGCTCGTGCTCGAGGTCGGACGGTGAGGAGACGAAGATGCGGACCTTGGGCTCGGGCATGATGTCAGGACTCACACGTGGCCAGGGCCGGTGTGTGACGGGCGGCGGGGAGCCTCCAAATACGTTGCGTGCTCTGGTCGGCGGGAGGCTTGGGCCGGCGCGGGGACGCCGGCATGCTCATTGGTCGTCCGCCGCGGAGGCTGGTGGCGCCACGGGCTCAGCCGGGTCGGCGCCCTCGAGTCTGTCGCGAAAATGTGCGACGACCCGCAGCGCTTCTGGATTGCGGCAGGTCACGTCGCTGGTCAGACGCTGCCTGCACTGAAGATCGAGCACGAGATAACCGCCCTCACCCAGGTCGTCGAGGGCGGCGAGCGTCATGTGTCGCCGCTCGTCCGAGTCGTTCTGGATCAACACGAGCAGCTTGTCACCGACGATTCGTGTCGATTTGTCCAGGTGCTCTTGAAGGTAACGACTCGCGTAGGTCTGGAGCCGACCGCATTCGAGTGAGGATGCGCAAGGGATGATGACGAGCGACCCGGCATGACCAGAAGGGGGCGGGGGAGGGGAATCGGCCATGTCGCGGTGTTGCTCGAACCGCTTCAGGATGGGTGTGATCTCATGCTGAAAGGCTGCGCGCCGTCGCTCCAACGCGATGATCTCGTGATAGGCATCCAGGATGCGCGGCTCGCTTTCGGCCAGAGCTGCGTTGAGCTGCGCGGCCGATGGCGGGCTGCGCTCGGTCTCCGCCGATGAATCGGTGGTCAGCTCACCCCAGCTCGCGCGCTCGCGTCTGACCTTGTCGCGTGAGACTTGGACGAGCGCGTCGATCTCGGCCAGTTTGCCGTCGCGCATCAGCAGCAGCTCGTCGCGGGTGCGGGCGGTTCGGAGCAGCTCGGCGTCGGCGGCTTGGCGCAATGTCTCCGCGGTGGATTGCACCACGGCCTCCTCGGTGGTGTCGGGGGGTTGCGGAGGCACGGCCTGGCGGATCTCGATCCCCTGCTGGTTGAGCTCGACATGACCCTTGACCGCTTGCTCGGGCGGGACATGGTCAGAGTAGTGGACTGTTCCGAGCTCGTCACTCCACCGAAAGAACCGAGCCACGGATTCATCCGGGAGCAGATAAGGGACCGTACCCCCGCCCGACAATAGCCATATGGACAGCACAAGCGCGAGGCTCGACGAGATCCGCCGAGGCCTGGTCGGGCGATCGGGTTGAACGTCTGTCATGAGTCTATGTTCACTCTGAAGACCCGAGGGCGCGCGAAAACCGAGAGAATGGCGCAAGGTTTCCGACAAGTCTACATCATGGCATTCCTCGCCGGGGCGCGCAGGTATAGAATATGTCGAAATGTCGGCTGGATGCCGGTTGATTGGGATCGCAGCCAAGGCGCCCAGTCGTGCCGTGGCTCCGCGACCCCTTCCTGCCCGCCCTAGTGCGGAGTTGCCGTATCGCTCGGCCCATGAGGCATGAGCGGGTTGCACGCATCATGATATTGCCTCCAAGCCGCGGAGGAGCTCGCAATGCTCGACCATGACCTGGCCGAAGCCGAACGCTTCGAGAACGTCATCCGACGCGCGGTGCAGCGGATCCTGCTCGATCCAGATCCCGGCCGCTTTCTCCAATGGGCGTGCGCTCAGCTCCCCGATCTGCTGGGCATGAACGAGACCGGACTCGATGAGCTCGAGCAGAAGCGTCTCGCCAACCTCCTTGCCATGGCGATCTGGAATGTGATTCCCCAGCCGGACGCCGCATTCGAGGTCTGCCCGATCAAGCTCGATGCCCCCTGTCCCTGTGGCTCCGGGCGACGTCATCGTGATTGCTGTGGGGCCGGCGAGGATGAGCTGCCCCGCCTCTCGAGCGACTTGATCTGGACGATCCTGCTCGATCTCTTGCCCGAGACGCGGATCCGCGAGGCGCTGGCCGTGCAGGCGGTGCCGCGACCGCTCTTTGCTCAGGTCGCCGAGCGCTGGCTCGAGCAGGGTCACCCAAGGCGGGCCATCGCCCTCCTCGAGCCACTCTTCGCCGCTGAGCTGGCCGCGCTCGACGCAGCCTTCGAGCCTGCGATCGATGTCCTCTGTGACGCCTACGAGCGTCTCGAGCATTGGCGTAAGCGACAGACGTTTCTGGAGCGTCTGTGCTCCGAGGGGAGTCACGCGCTGCGCGCCGCCGGTTGGCAGCGGCGTTGCACCATGGCGATCGACGAGGCGGATTTCGCTGCGGCCGAGGCGGCCTTCATCGCCGCGCTGCGCAGTGATCCGGACAACCCGAGCACGGCGGTCTTGGAGATCACACTCCTCGTGGCGCGCCATCAGCGCTGGCGTGCGCGCGAGCGTGCTCGTTTTTGGGCGCATCGACTGAGGCGCATCGGCCGAGAACATCCAATGGTCATGGATTTCCTGACCCGAGCGATGCATGACCCTCAAGAGGCCTTGGTGGAGAGCCATGCGGATGTGCTCGATCCGCTGCTGCTGGATCTGCAGGATTGGCTGAGCCTGATTCAGTCCCGTCCGCTGCCGGACTACCGTCTCGATCGGCTCGGCGTCACCGCGGCATCGCGCTTGCCCGGTCAGCTCGGACTCTTCGATGATGCCCAGAGCGGGCGCGCTGATGCAAGCATGGCGACCCATGTGGTCAGTCCGGTCCAATTGCGGGCCCCGGCCGCCCTGCGTCTACTCGAGTCGTCCTGGCATGGTGTCTTCCCGCTGGAGAAGCCCGCGGCGACCCAGCTTGTCCCCATGACGGCGCTCGATCCCTGGGACTCGGGCGATTGGATCGAGCAGCTCATCGAGCATCCCGCGCTCGCCGATAGCTTGGAGGTTCTCGATGATCTGGCGACGGCGCTCTATCTGCATCCCGCCACTGCCTTGCCGTGGATCGGGCATTTACTGCTGAGGCCGCTCCTGGAGCGTGCTTGGTCGATCCTGGAGCGGTCGTTGCCGTTAGAGTCGCCCCATCAGCTTCCCTGGTCTGCTCCACGCAACCGGCCCGCGTTGCGGCTGTTGTTCAGACGCTATCTTCGGCAAGCCGAGGATGGCGAGAGCGAGGCCGCGGTCAAGACACTGGAGACCTTGCTCCGTCTCAATCCCCAGGATCATCATGGGGTGCGCGCCGAGCTGATGAATCATTATCTACGAGACGGTGAGGACGAGCTCGCGCTGGCATTGGCGCGGCGGTTTCCGAACGATGCGCTCGCCGATCTTGCCTACGGCGAGGTCTTGGCGCTATATCGTCTCGGGCGGCGTGATCGTGCCCGCTTGGTCCTGTCGACCGCGGTCCATCGGCTCCCCCGCATCCCGCATTATCTGACCCGCAAACGGGTCAAGCGTCCGCGTCTCGGTGCCGGGGGATCGCCTGGTGTTGACGACCAGGCCTGGCGTTATCGCGAGGCGATGCGCGATGTCTGGGAGGCCGAGCCCGGGGTCCTCGCCTGGCTCCGGCGTCTGACGGCCTGAGTCCATGTCACTCGCAGTGCCTCGGGCGTACTGATGAAGACCATCCATTGGGGCATCCTGGGTGCGCTTGCGGGTGTCGCCGCCGTTGCCCTCCATCTGGCTTGGCCGTTGCTGTATCCACCGCTGATCGAGGTCGCCGATCTGGATCCGAGCTGTGACCTTCATGTCGGACCCTGCGAGCTGCGTCTTGGTGATGGTGCTCGGGTGCGGCTCGCGATCGAGCCGCGTCCCATCACCGCCATGACACCCCTGAATCTTGCTGTCGCCCTCGATGGATTCGACACGGATCGAGTGGAGATCGACTTCGTTGGCGTAGAGATGAGCATGGGCTACAACCGGGCCAGTCTCGCGCCGTCGGGACCCGGTGTCTTCGACGGTCAAGCGATCCTTCCCGTATGCGTGCTGGCGCGCATGGAATGGGAGGCCAGGGTCTTGATCCAGACCAGCGAGGGCGTCCGCGCCGCGCCATTTCGCTTTGCCATCATGCGGGATTGACTCAGCGATCGCGATAGCGCTCGACCAGCTCACCGTAGGCGTCGATGCGCCGGTCACGCAAGAATGGCCAGAGTCGGCGCACCTGCTCGGTGCGCGAAAGATCGATTTGCGCTAGGAGCAGCTCCGCGGTCTGCTCGCCCGCACATGCGAGCATCTCACCCTGCGGACCACAGACGAATGAATGGCCCCAGAACAGTACGCCTGGAGTCGCGCCGCTCGGGTCAGGCTCATGGCCGACGCGATTGCAGACCATGACCGGCAGTGCGTTGGCGATCGCGTGGGCGCGTTGGATCCCCACCCAGGCGTCGCGTTGACGTTCTCGCTCCTGCGTGTCATCCCGCGGGTCCCAACCGATCGCGGTTGGATAGAGCAGGATCTCGGCCCCGGCCAGCGCCATGAGTCGCGCCGCTTCTGGATACCATTGATCCCAGCAGACCAGGACGCCCAGTCGCCCCGCGGCGGTGTCGATCGGGGTGAACCCAAGGTCACCTGGTGTGAAGTAGAACTTCTCGTAATAGCCTGGATCATCAGGGATGTGCATCTTGCGATAGATGCCGGCCAAACGTCCGTCGTGATCGAGGACCACCGCGGTATTGTGATAGAGTCCGGGCGCGCGACGCTCGAACAGTGAGCCGACGATCACGAGACCGAGCTCTGCCGCCAGCGCGCCAAGTCGCTCGGTGCTAGGTCCGGGCACGCTTTCGGCCAGATCGAACAGGGCCGGATCCTCGGTTTGACAGAAGTAGGCGCTGTTGTGTAGCTCTGGGAGCAAGGCGAGACGCGCGCCGCGCGCCGCGGCAATGCGCAGCGCCGCCTCGCACGCCGCAAGGTTGGCCTCCGTGCTGCCGTGGTCGATCTCCTGCACGAGTGCGATGGTCAAGGGGGTGTGAGACATGAGGGACGATCTCCGGGCTTGAAGCCCTTCAAGTCTGGCGCAAAGCCTCCTGGTGCGCAAAGGCATGTTATCCCGGCGGCGCAAGGTCGCCGAGGCTGCTTTGTGTTGTGTGGCTCGGCTGCTTGGTCAGGGAGCCCTCGAGTGTTTAGGATCACGGCAAGGTGCCGCCAGATGACGAAGATTGCAGCCTGGCCTTTGAGCCGACCGGGCTCATCGATCAGGTTCCAAACGGTCGCGCCTTCGATTGATCCCCGGCTCGGTCGCGCTTGACGCATTGAGTCTTCTTGACGATCTCGGTTTTTTCTCGATTGATCGCGCATGGCCAATTTTCAGACCCATCTCAACGTCGGCATCTTCATCAGTGGCGCGACGGTGCTCTGGCTGCAAGGTGCGGGATTGACCGATGATCCCACCACGACGCTCGTCTTTTTCGCGCTGGGCGTCGCCGGAAGTCTTCTCCCGGACATCGATGCGGATGCATCCAAGCCCGTGCGTGCTTTCTTCAATCTCTTGGGCGTGGCGGTTGCCTTCGCTGTGACCCTGCCCCTGGCCGGCAGACTCCTGCCTCTCGATCTGGCGCTCTTGTGGGGCGGTCTCTTCATCCTGGTTCGTTACCTGGTCTTCGAGATCTTCAGCCGCTTGACGATTCATCGTGGAATCTGGCACTCCTGGCTCGCGGTTGCCGCCACCACGCTTGCCACCGTCGACCTGGCCTACTGGGTCTTGGATCGGCCACCGACAACGGCCTGGCTCGCAGGTCTGATGGTCGGGATTGGATATGTCACCCATCTGTGCCTGGATGAGTTGTTCAGCGTGGATCTGCTCAATAGTCGGGTCAAACGTTCCTTCGGGAGCGCTCTCAAGATCTTGAGTCTGACCAATCCGCTGAGCAGCCTGGCGATGTTGGCCTTGGTCCTGGCGCTGGCGTGGTTGGCCCCGAGTCTCGAGGATGGTCTGCCGGTGGTGACGGCGCTTGCGCACGCTTTGATTGGTCTGGCCGATCCTTTGCACGACTCGCTCGTGCAGGCACGGGATTGGATCCTCTTCTGGTGAATCAAGGTTGTTGCACTCACGGCGGACGAGTAGGATCAGGACGGTATCGGTGGCTGCCGAGTCTGTGGTGCATCAATCCATCATCGAGGAATGTCAACGATGAAATACTATCTTGGAGCCGTCTGTCTCATCCTGGGGGCGTGGCTGGTCTATCAGGCGATCGTGCATCGGCGAGCCGTGATCGATGCGCGGACGCGGGCCGCCGCTCAGCAGCGCGAGCAGCACATCCGTCGCGAGTTGGAAGGCATGCGCCTTGGTTTGGCGCCGATCTTCGTGATTGGGGTTCTCGTCACAGGTTTCGTGCTAGCGGCCATCTGGTTCGTGGTCGACAAGCAGGGTGTGTTCTCGATCCTTGATATCGCCGGTTTTCTGTTGGTGCTGATGGCCTATGCCTTTTGGATGTCCGTACGCATTCAGTACACGCCGATTGGCCTCGAGTCCAAGCACGACGCGCCTGAATAGTCTCACTGACCACTCCGACCGGCGCCATCCCTGGGACCGGTCGGAGTGAGCCAGCTTAGGACGTGGCCTCGGCGCTTGCCTCTGCGTTGATCTCCGTGGGGGCATCCTGAGTCGTCGGCTCACTCATCGGGACGTCGGCCTTCTTCTTGCCAGTGCTGCGACAGTGGCTTGCCACCTCGATACCATCTTTGCGCGTGTAGCCCGCCTGCCAGCGACACTCTTGTGAGGTCTCGCAGACCTCTTGCGCAAGTCCCTTGCATGCAGATGCGGCCATGGCTTGGCCCCCAAGCGCGCCGGCCAGGATGAGCGATACGATCGCCGTGGAGAGGATGGTCGGTGGCGTGAAGCGTTTGTGTGTGAGTCGCATGATCGATGATCCTCATCTGTGTGTTTCAGGTTCACGCGATCGCTTTCAACGATGCGTGCATGTGTACGATAGGGCCTGAAATTACACAAATCAAGGAAAATTTTTCGTGCGACTCTCTGCGCGATCGAAGGTCTGAGGCGGCTCGGTTGGGATGCCTAGACGATCAAGATGCGAGATGCGAGTTGTGTCAAATCACCTCGAGGGCGCGGATGAGGGGCATAAGGTCGGGTTCATCCTGGATCGCACCTTCCCACACTTTGAAAACGCGAGTGACTGGTTGTTCACCAATCGTCAGTTCCGCCAAGAAACCCGTGGCGCCGGCGGGAGCCAAGTGCTCGCGTGGTGCCCCCAAGGCACTGATCAGCGAGTCCAGGGCGGCGAGCTGCTCTGGCGCGAGCATCCCTCTGCGCGGCGTGTGGCTCGTATGGTCGCCGCAATCGATGCGATACGCACCGTCGGACTCCAGTGTGATCTCGAGCATGTAGTCGTCTTGGCCAACGACACGATAGTGTACGCGTGGTATTGGCATGGCTGTTCTTTCTCCCAATGGTCTTGCATGTTTGGCAGGGCGGGTTGAGGCGCCGAACTGGATCCCAGTGTACTCTAGTCCGACTTGCTTTTCCGCCGAACCATCGGCACCTTCTTTCAGCCAATTGGCTTGCGCCGAACATCAACGTGTGATTTTGCGTTTACGGAGGAGTATCGATGAAGACGTCTGTTGGGCTCCCATTGATCGTCCTTTTGGGATCTGTCGCGGGAGTCTCCGCGCAACCCTCTGCGCCTGGACCCAATCCCATCCAGCCCGGCTACGCGGTGTCACCGGGACCGCTCGGCGTGGGCATGCCCCACCATGGCATGATTGCGCAGCCGGCATGGCCGGTGACCCCTCCCGCCATGCCCATGCCCGCGCAGACCCGCGATACCCCGTACCGTGCCCCTGTGGGACCCGCCGCCGAGGCCAGCCAAACGCTCAAGGATGGCATGGATCGGTTGCTTGGCTATCTGACTCAGGAAGAGATTCCCAATAAGCTTCAGGTCGCTGCCTTCCTCGATCGTGAAATCGCCGCCTATTTCGATTTCGATTACATGGCGCGCTGGGTCGCCGGTCCGGCCTATGAGCGTTTGAGCGGCGCCGATCAGCAGGCCTTGGCCGCCAATCTGGAAGCTGATTTCCTCTCGACCCTGGCGAGCCAGCTGTTGCGGTTCAAGGATCAGCAGATCAGATTGCTGCCACCACGGCTGGATCCGCGCGGTGCTGCGCATGTCCCAGTCGCGATCACACGGCCCGGAACTTACCCCTCTAAGCTGGAGTTTCGGATGTACAAGTCCGAAACCGGTTGGCGAATCTATGATGTAGTGGCGGACGGGCAGAGTGCGGCGGCTTATTATCGGGTTCAGTTCAGGCAATTCTTCGCAGCGACGGGCGGGCAGTGAGCCAAGCTCCAATGGGCTCGACAAGGCTCGGTCAAGCTGCCCGATGAGCGTCCGGGCCAAGCAAGCACGGCCGCTCGGGCCTCATGGCGGGCCGTCTGAGATGGCTGATTGAGGGGGTGTCAAAACCCTCTACGCCGACAATGCTGATCTGTTGAATATCAACATGATCAATCGCATGGGGCTGTGAAGAAACCCACTTTCTTCACAGCCTTCGGGCGCGGGCTGAGAGATCGATCCACGCTGGACACTGGATCCGGACGGATGATGGGCGGCAATCCAGCCGGCCAATGCCGTCATCCTTTCATCGATGCGAAGAATTCATCGTTGGTCTTGGTCGCCTTCAACTTGTCGTGCAGGAACTCCATCGCGGCGAGCTCGTCCATCGGGTGCAGGATCTTGCGCAGGATCCACATCTTTTGCAGCTCGGCTGGATTCATCAGCAGCTCTTCACGGCGTGTGCCGGAGCGATTGATGTTGATCGCCGGGAAGATGCGGCGCTCGGCGATGCGCCGGTCCATGTGGATCTCCATGTTGCCCGTTCCTTTGAACTCCTCGTAGATGACGTCGTCCATTCGTGAGCCGGTATCGATCAGCGCGGTCGCCAGGATCGTCAGGCTACCGCCTTCCTCGACGTTGCGTGCGGCGCCGAAGAAACGTTTTGGGCGTTGCAGTGCATTCGCGTCGACACCACCCGTGAGCACCTTACCGGAGGAAGGAACCACCGTGTTGTAGGCTCGCGCGAGTCGGGTGATGGAGTCGAGCAGGATCACGACGTCGCGCTTGTGCTCGACCAGGCGCTTGGCCTTCTCGATGACCATCTCGGCGACTTGGACATGGCGTGTGGCGGGTTCATCGAAGGTCGATGAGATCACTTCGCCGCGCACCGAGCGGGCCATTTCGGTGACCTCCTCGGGACGCTCGTCGATCAGCAGGACGATCAGATAGCAGTCGGGATGATTGTGCGCGATCGATTGAGCGATGTTTTGCAGCATCATGGTCTTGCCCGCCTTCGGCGGGGAGACGATCAGACCGCGCTGACCCTTCCCGATGGGTGCCACCAAGTCGATGGTGCGCGCCGTGAGATCCTCGGTGCTGCCGTTGCCGATCTCCAGCGTGAGTCGCTTCTGCGCGAACAGTGGGGTGAAATTTTCAAAGAGGATCTTGGTCTTGGCGTTTTCGGGTCGATCGAAATTGATATCGTTGACCTTGAGCAGCGCGAAGTAGCGCTCGCCGTCCTTGGGGGGCCGAATCTTTCCGGAGATGGTATCGCCGGTGCGTAGGGCAAAGCGGCGGATCTGACTCGGGGAGACGTAGATGTCATCCGGTCCCGCCAGGTAGGAGGCGTCCGCCGAGCGCAGGAAACCGAAGCCGTCGGTCAGGATCTCGAGTACCCCGTCGCCGTAGATGTCCTCGCCCCGCCGTGCTTGTGCTTTGAGGATGGCGAAGATCAGGTCCTGCTTGCGGGATCGCCCGACGCCTTCGATTTCCATGGCTTGAGCAAGTGCGACCAGCTCGGGGACCGGCGTCTTCTTCAGTTCGGTTAAGTTCATCACGTCGTTTATCGTAGGCGGAGGTGAGGATAGGGAGGTCAAGCCCCCGGCGGGAAACCCATGTCGCGGGTGGATGCGGATGGGGGCGAGTGCGTCTGTCGAGGGGCGCCTTGATGGTCACCCCATGCGCGCAGCGAGCGCTCGCCTCGGGTACCGGTTGGATCCCCGCTGGCGGACAGCTCCGCCAGCGGCCTGTAGGTGGGTCGCCGCGAGTTCGAGTCGATCAGAGATTGCTGTCGATGAAGGCAGTGAGTTGAGACTTGGAGACGGCCCCCACCTTGGTCGCCTCGACCTCTCCCTGACGAAACAGCATCAGGGTTGGGATGCCGCGGATGCCATAACGGGGGGGTGTATTGGGGTTTTCGTCGATGTTGAGCTTGGCGACCTTGATCCGGCCCGCGTACTCTCCAGCGATCTCGTCGAGCACCGGGGCGATCATCTTGCACGGCCCGCACCAGTCTGCCCAATAGTCCACAAGCACGGGCTCCGATGATTTCAAAACCTCGTCCTCGAATGAATCATCGGTCACATGGACGATGCTGTCGCTCACTGAACTAGTCCCCTATCAGGTTGGTTTGCTTGGGATGGTGTGTGATTGGGCTGGTGATTCGATCGTTCCGAAAGCATCCGGGTGCCGTGTGGGCGACCCGCGTCAGGTGCCACGAGCGGAGACTGTGTGCTGCGACGGGTCGTTTGGGACCTGGTGCGATCGGGGCACGTCGCGGGTGGGCGAATTGGCGTTGGTATGTGCCCTTGAGTAAGATGCTATTTGATCCAAAGCGAAGAGAATTTGCAAGCCTTGCCCGTGCGCGAGGCACGTAGCCGTAGGGACTCCCCAACGTCATGACAGACACGCACCTCACCCAGACCCGCTTCGAAGGCTTCGGTCTCGATCAACGGATCCTCGATGGCCTCGTCGATGCGGGTTTCGTACACTGCACGCCAATTCAGGCTCGGACCCTGCCGATCGCCCTTGCCGGTCAGGATGTGGCCGGTCAGGCCCAGACCGGAACCGGCAAGACCGCGGCCTTCTTGATCGTCGCGATGCAGCGACTCTTGCATGCGCCGCCGCCGCCGGCGGAGCAGGTCGCTCATCCCCGGGCACTCATCCTGGCCCCGACCCGCGAGCTCGCGGTTCAGATCCACCGTGACACCGAGTTGCTCGGCCGACATACGGGACTGCGCTGCGTGGTGGTCTACGGTGGCGAGGGCTACCAGGAGCAGCGAGAGCGCGTTGCTGCCGGTGTCGACATCCTCATCGGCACGCCGGGTCGCCTCATCGATTACTATAAGCAGCGCGTCTTCGACCTCAAGTCGATCAATACCGTTGTCCTCGATGAGGCCGATCGGATGTTCGACCTCGGTTTCATCAAGGACATCCGTTTTCTGTTGCGGCGCATGCCCTCGCCAGAGCAGCGTCAGGGCTTACTCTTCTCCGCGACCTTGTCCTACCGGGTGACCGAGCTTGCTTACGAGCACATGAATCATCCTCGCCTGATCAAGGTCGAGGCCGAGACGATTACAGCGGATCGTGTTCGGCAGTGCTGTTACATGACCTCCAACGAGGAGAAGATCCCACTGCTGCTCGGCCTCGTGCGCCGTTGGGGTGATGCGCGGATCATGGTGTTCGTCAACACGAAGCGCGAGGCCGATCGAGTCTGGGGCTATCTTCAGGGCAATGGCATCAACACTGCCGTGCTCTCTGGAGACGTTCCACAGAAGAAGCGATTGAGGCTGTTGAAGGATTTCTCCGAGGGTCGGCTCCCGGTCCTCGTCGGGACCGATGTGGCCGCGCGCGGATTGCACATCCCGGATGTGACTCATGTCGTGAACTATGATCTACCCGAGGATCCGGAGGATTATGTCCATCGGATCGGCCGCACCGCGCGCGCAGGGGCGGCTGGAGACGCCATCGGTTTCGTCTGCGAGACCTATGCCTTTTGTCTTCCCGATATCGAATCCTTCATCGGCGCCAAGATTCCGGTCGAGCCGGTGGATCCAGCCGTGTTGGCAGAGGTGTCACCGCACAGCCGTCTGCGCCCGGATCGCGAGGATCGCGGCGCGGCGCGTCCTGGACGTGTCCCGCGCGGCGCGTCTACGGGGCGTCTCGAGCGGCGCCCTGCGCGCGGGCGTCGACAGGAAGTGGCCGTGGGTGGCGAGGTGTCTGCTGCAACTTCAGTGGCGCCAGCCCCCTCACCGAGAGCAGGCGCTGATTCGGCCGCAATGGGGGCAAGCCCCGATGGGCCGGCGATCCTATCAGACATGGCGGCCGATGTGACTCAGTCACCGGCGCCAAAACGCCCGCGTCGACGCCGCCGGGCCAAGAAGCCGGAGGGCACGGCGACAAGGCAGGTCTCCGAGAACCCCGCATCTGAGTCACACGAGTGAGTGATTCCGCGAGGCATTGCGCGCATGCGGGCCAGATGGTTGTCCGCGGCGAGGCCCAGATTGGCTCAAATGGACCTTAGCCCCGGGAGCAACTCGGAGAAGCTGTGGATCGACTGAAAGCCCTCGAGCTGTCGTGCCGGTCGACGTGAATCCGGCTGGAGCACCGCGATCAACCAGCGAAAGCCGAACGCCCGCGCGGCGTGCAAGACACTCGGGCTATCATCGATAAACAAGGTCCGATCGAGTGAAAAAGGCACGAGATCCTGCACCAATGACCAGAAACCGGGAGACTCCTTGGCCAACTTGAGGTCGTGGGCGCAGACGATCTGCTCGAAGTGCCCACCGAGCTGGGTCTTCGAGAGTTTGAGCGCGAGCGCCTTTTGGTGTGCATTGGTCACCAGGACGCGTCGGATACCACGCTTTGCGAGCAGCTCGAGCAGCTCGATCACATGCGGATGGACCGCGATGAGGTGATCGACCTCCTGTTTCAGGATCGCGATATCCAGGCCCAGTTCGCGGCTCCAGTGGTCGATGCAATACCAATCGAGTGTCCCCTCGATGTCACGATAACGTTCGAGCAGATCGTGTTTGGCGACTTCAGGGTCGAGCCCGCGGGCCTCGGCATAGCGAAGAGGTACGTGTTCGAGCCAAAAGTGATTATCGAAGTGCAGATCGAGTAGGGTGCCATCCATGTCCAAGAAAACCGTATCGATGTTCTGCCAATCGAGCATGTTAGTCGCCTCGTCGCTGCGGTTCTCAATCATTGTTTCATCGGAGTCTTGTTCATGCCCCGCCAACCGACCGTCTTGAATCGACGCATCGTTGCTCAAAGTCGCCTCTTCCGGGTCGAGGAGATCGACCTCGAGTTCGCCAATGGTGCCCGACGGACCTATGAACGCGTTCCTGGCAGCGTCGACTCGGTCATGATCGTGCCTATGGTGGACGATGAGACCGTCCTCTTGATCCGTGAATATGGTGCCGGAAGCGAGCGCTACGAGCTCGGCTTGCCCAAGGGTGTCGTCGAGACAGGCGAAGACCCTCTGGTGGCAGCCAATCGTGAAATCCAGGAGGAGATCGGCTATGCCGCGCGTGACCTCCGGGTGATCAAGCGAGTGTCTCTGGTACCTGGCTACATCGAGCATCACAGCTTGATCGTCCTTGCCCAGGATCTCTATGCCCAGCGGTTGCCAGGTGACGAACCCGAGCCGATCGAGGTCGTACCCTGGCGTCTCGGTGAGGTTGATGCACTGCTTGCCCGAGATGATTTTACCGAAGCGCGATCCGTGGCCGCACTGCTTTTCGCCATGCGTCTCATGGCACAGGGGCAATCAGCGAAACGAGCTTGAGCACAATAAGAGTATGGCTGGCATCATGACCCGTTTAGCGATCGCGTTGCTGCTTTGTCTGCCGCTTTGTGCCGGTCTCGCGGCTGACGATGACGCATTCTACAACTTCGACGATGCCCCGCGCGCCGAGCCGGTGGAGCAGCCGGATTGGTTCAAGGCGAGTTTTCTGGATCTTTCCCAGGATCTTGCCGAGGCCATGAGTGCCGGCAAGCGGGGGCTCATCGTCTATTTCGGCCAACCCAATTGTGCCTATTGTCACAAACTGCTGAATGAAAATTTCAGTCTTCCAGATGTGCTCGACTACACTCAACGTCATTTCGACCTGGTCGGGCTCGACATTTGGGGGGAGCGCGAGGTGATCACGATTGATCGGCAGATTCTGACCGAGCGTGAATTCTCGCTGCGTGAAGAGACCAATTTCACCCCATCACTCTTATTTTACGATTCTGATGGACGCCTGGCGCTGCGCTTACGAGGATACTATCCGCCGTATCAGTTTCGCGCAGCCTTAGAGTTCGTTGCCGACGGGCACTATCAGCGTGAGACCTTTCGGGACTATCTGGCTCGGGGTGACGATCGAATGGTGTTCGAACCAGGCGAATTGAACGAGCAGTCGTTCTTCGCCAAGCCACCCTACAACCTTGATCGGCGCATCGCGAGCGAGCGACCTCTCGCAGTCTTCTTCGAGCAGTCAGACTGTCATGCCTGTGATGTGCTACATGGCCAAGCCTTACGCGAGCCGGCCATCCAGCGCCAATTCCTCGCGCTCGACACGGTTCAGCTGGACATGTGGTCCGAGGTCCCGGTCATCACGCCGAGCGGTGAGCGGACGACGGCACGTGATTGGGCGGCGGCGCTCGGACTCTTCTATGCGCCCTCTATCCTTTTCTTCGATGAGCATGGCGAAGAGGTACTGCGGGTCGACTCGGTCGTCAGGTTCTACCGGCTGGACAATGTCCTTCACTATGTCGTTAGCCGCGCATACCGGAGTGAGTCCTTTGCCGCATGGCGTGATGCGCGAAGCAGTGCGATTGATCGGTGATCAGTGGTTTGTAGTGCGTTCTGAGGATGTGTTCGAAGAAGTCAGGGGAGATGATGCTGGTGCCCAGGGCGGGACTCGAACCCGCATGGCCAAGGCCGAGGGATTTTAAGTTCTGAACGTGTTGAATATTAAGGGATTTTAAAGTCTACTAGGGTTACAAACGCATTCCCGGACAGCTCGCGGTCACTTGCTGCACTTGCCATATCCGGCTATATCCTTAGATGCCGCGTATCGCCGGTGTCTATCATGCGTCTACTTCCGATGACCCGCCCAACCGACCCGACCGCCCCGACCGAGACCGTCGCGAGCACCGCGACCGAGTATGCGGACCTGGCCGCCTCGCATGTCGTCAAGAACGCCCTGCCGCCCGCCGCGGGCGTGCGCTTCATCCGCGACAGTCAGCTCCCCGGTTTCGCCCTGAAGATTACCGCCTCTGGGTTGAAGACCTGGCTCGTCGAGGCCCGGATGAAGGGGCAGAAAAGCGCCAAGCGTCGGACCTTGGGCCGCTATCCCGCAGTGTCTCCCGAGCGTGCCCGGCGGCTGGCGATCCAGGAGCTGGGGCGGTTCGCTGAAGGCGTCGACCAGTTGGCCGAGCAACGCACCCGCCGCGCCAAGGCCGTGACCCTTGGGCAGGTGCTTGAGGACTACCTGGCCTCGCGCGATCTGAAACCGCAGACGGTCGATGATTACAAGCGGGCCTTTCGGACCAGTTTCGAGGACTGGCGCCACAAGCAGATCACGGCCATCACCCGCACCATGGTGGAGAACCGCCACCGCCGCGACAGTGAGGCCAGCCCCGCTCGGGCAAACCTGGCCATGCGGTTGCTGCGGGCCTTGTTCAATTTTGCAATCGGGAAATACGAGACCGCGGAGGGTGAGCCCCTCGTCACCGATAACCCGGTCATGCGGCTGAATGCCGTGCGGGCCTGGAACCGGATCGACCGCCGCCGCCGGCTGATCCGCTTGCACGAGTTGCCAGTCTGGTTCGATGCGGTCGAGGCCTTGCGGCAGCGTTCGGCTCCGGCGCCGGTCGTGGCCGACTGGTTGGAGTTCCTGATCTTCACCGGGTGCCGCCGTACCGAGTCGCTGACCCTGCGCTGGGAAAACGTGAACCTCGCGGCCCGCTACTTCGTGATCCCGGACCCGAAAAACCGCCAGCCCCACGAGCTCCCGCTGACTGATCGGCTGTTCGAGATCATGACCCGGCGCAAGGCGCAGGACGCCGGCACCGGTTACGTTTTTCCGGGGCGCGGTCCCGCCGGCCATTTGGTCAGCGAGAAGTTCGGGCTGCGGTGGGTGCGCCGCGAAAGCGGGATCGAGTTCACGGCGCATGACCTGCGCCGAACCTTTGCCACGGTGGCCGAGAGCTTGGACATCGCCGGTTACACGCTCAAGCGCCTGATGAACCATGCCGGCACGGTCAGTGGCGATGTGACCGCGGGCTACTTGCAGATCGACGTGGAGCGGTTGCGGGTGCCGATGCAACGGATCACCGATGCGATCTTGACGGCCGCCGGTCGGCGCGACGTGGCCTCGAAGGTCGTGCCGTTGCGGGCGGCCTCGTCTTAGACGGGTGTGCGCAAAGAGTGGATTTCGGTCTTGCCGCGGGCTTTGCTTACTTTATACTTACAACAGTAAGCGCCCGTCGGGTCTGGTGATCAACGGGCGGTTACAGAACCCACCGTTTCGCCGAGGAGACCGAGATGCCCGAGACCACCAACCAACCCCGGATCGCGCGCTACCTGCGCGTCGTGAATTGGGCGCGCCGCCGTTACACCCATGATGGGCGCCTGACCACGTTCCGAGCGGGTCAACCCGCCATCTTCACCCGCATCGAGTCCGCCGCCTGGGCCAAGTACATGGCCGTGCAGGAGGTGGCGGCATGATCAATCTAGAGCTCTGGAAACCGAACCCCGAACACCCGGGCTATCTGATGCTCGACCGCTACGCGACCAAGGGCGAGGTCTTCGATCAGGCCGTGGCCGCGCTGAAGGCCG
This sequence comes from Gammaproteobacteria bacterium, assembly GCA_009929855.1. Taxonomy (GTDB): domain Bacteria; phylum Pseudomonadota; class Gammaproteobacteria; order Chromatiales; family Chromatiaceae; genus Thiocapsa. Next base: position 858 of record RZZN01000019.1, on the reverse strand, counting down.
CCGGTCTGTGGGACGCCCTGGACTACTTCCACCTCACGCGGGACTGGGATGCTGGGTCCGATGCCCGGCAACAGCCTTGGCCCGCCGCGCGGTGGGTCGGTTGCTTCGCGGTCGAGGGCGACAACGAGGGCTGGTACATCCACGTCGAGGCCGTCGGGCTGCTGGATGAGAACCGGCTGACGACGGATCGCCGCGAGCTGGTGCTGATGGGCAAGACCTTCGACGGGTTGACGGTCGCTATGATGATCGCCAATGCGCTGACCCGCGAGTTCTACCACATCAACGCGAAAGCGCCCCCGGAACGCGAGCTCGTCGATACGGCGCTCGACCAGTTGCTGATCGCTTATGCCAAGGGCGAACGCGCCGGGCATGTCGAGTGGGAAGATATCGGCCATGCGTTCGAGTGCGCCAAAGCCGCACGCCCCGGTCGATATGAGGTCCTGCTCCAAGAGCTGGCCCAGGATGATGAGGAGGCCGAGCCATGATTACCAAAGGCTACCGGGCCAATTTCAAAACCCTACAACGGGTCTTTGCCAATGGCGATGCGGTCTTATTGGAGTGCACCGATAAGCAGACCCGGCAGCCGGTGATGGTGGTCTGTGCGGTCGTGTTCGATGAGGCCTCCGAGGAGTTTGTCTTCACCCCGTTTGCCAAGCTCTTCGATGGGAACCCTTACGAGGAGGTGGACCCGCCGACCGAGGAGGCCGCGTCATGAATGCCGAGCAACGCACCCTGTACAACACGGTCTTCGCCGGGATGGACGCCGAGGAGATTACCGAGCAGTTGGAGGAGTGGAACAGCGACGGCGGATGTGAGGCCGCCTGTCCTGACGCCTGCTGGGTCGAGCCTGATGGCGAC
>RZZN01000065.1 GCA_009929855.1 Gammaproteobacteria bacterium | reverse complement strand
GCGACCAGGTCCAAGGCTATCTCTATTCACAGCCGCTGGCCCCGGAGCAGTTGGAGCGTTGGCTGGTGCACGCGTCCACACAGCCCCACCAGCCGCAGCCGTCACCGCCGCCTGTTTGAACGGTGCGTCGATCGTCGTGATCCCGACCGCGGGCGGCTCTCCGATCCGTTTTTCCGAATCTGCAGGGATGCCGCGGAGGGTTAGACTATGCCCCGCTCAGCCTTTCCCAAGCCCACCCTCCGACCGCGCTCAGGATGCCCGTGGATCCCAGCTTCGTCCATCTCCATCTGCACTCGGAATATTCGCTGGTCGATGGGCTGTTGCGGATCAAGCCCTTGGCCAAGCGCGTCGTGGAGCTGGGGATGCCGGCGGTGGCCATCACCGATCAGGGCAACCTCTTTGCCTTGGTGCGCTTCTACAAGGCCGCGATCGCGGCTGGACTCAAGCCGATCGCCGGTGCCGATCTCTGGGTGCGCAACCCGGATGATCCGAGCAAGCCACACCGTCTGGTCCTGCTGGTCCAGGATGCCGCTGGGTATCGCAACCTCACCCGGCTGATCTCGCGTGCCTATGTCGAGGGACAGCACCTGGGCATGCCACAAGTCGAGCGGGAGTGGATCGAGCAGGCCAACGCGGGTCTGATCGCACTCTCCGGTGGTCCTGAGGGCGATGTCGCTCAATGTCTGCTCAATGGTCAGGTTGAATGCGCCGAGCGCCTGCTCGCGCGCTGGCTCGCGGTCTTCGGTGACCGCTATTATCTGGAACTGGTCCGCACCGGTCGCGCGCTCGAGGCCGAGCTGATCGAGACGAGCGTGGACCTTGCCATTCGGATGGGCGTCCCGGTGGTGGCGACCAACGATGTGCGCTTTCTCGCCCCGGCTGATTTCGATGCACACGAGGTGCGTGTCTGCATCCACGAGGGGCGCACCCTCGATGATCCCCGCCGCGTGCGTCGCTACAGTGCCGAGCAGTATCTGCGCAGCCCCGCGGAGATGGCCGAGCTCTTCGCCGATCTGCCCGAGGCGTTGGAGAACACGGTCGAGATTGCCAAGCGCTGCAACTTGGAGCTGACGCTTGGCAAGAGCTTCCTCCCTGACTTCCCCGTCCCGCGCGGGATGACGCTCGATGAGTATTTCACCAAGGCCTCGCGCGCCGGACTGGCCGAGCGTCTCGCGCACGGCATCGCCGCGGATGCACCGGACGCCGAGGCGCAGCGGCGGCGCTATGACGAGCGTCTGGATCTCGAGCTCGCGGTCATCATCCAGATGGGGTTTCCAGGCTACTTCCTGATCGTTGCCGACTTCATCCAGTGGGCCAAGTCAAAGGGGATCCCGGTCGGGCCCGGACGCGGCTCGGGCGCCGGCTCCTTGGTCGCCTACGCGCTCAAGATCACCGATCTGGATCCCATCGAGCACGACCTGCTGTTCGAACGCTTCCTCAATCCCGAGCGTGTCTCCATGCCCGACTTCGATGTCGACTTCTGCATGGAGGGGCGTGATCAGGTCATCGACTATGTCGCCCGCAAATATGGCCGCGACGCGGTCTCGCAGATCATCACCTTCGGTACCATGGCGGCGAAGGCGGTGGTGCGCGACGTCGGGCGGGTGATGGGTCATCCCTATGGATTCGTCGACAAGGTCGCCAAGATGGTGCCCTTCGAGTTGGGGATGACGCTTGAGAAGGCGCTGGCCGAGAGCGATGACCTCAAGGCCGCCTACCAGGACGATGAGGAAATCCGCGCACTGATCGACATGGCGCGCAAGCTCGAGGGTCTTGCCCGCAATGCCGGCAAGCATGCCGGGGGTGTGGTCATCGCCCCGACCGTCCTGACCGACTTCGCCCCGCTCTATTGCGAGCCGGGCGGGGAGAATCTGGTCACCCAGTTCGACAAGGACGACGTCGAGCAGGTCGGGCTGGTGAAGTTCGATTTCCTGGGTCTGCGCACGCTCACCATCATCGATTGGGCGCTCAAGACGATCAATGCCGAGCGCGCCGCCAAGGGCGAGGCGTCGCTCGACATCGAGCGCATCGATCCGCACGACGAGGCCGCCTTCGCGCTCCTGAAGCGCTGCGAGACCACCGCCGTCTTCCAGCTCGAATCGCGCGGCATGAAGGAGCTGATCAAGAAGCTCCAGCCAGACAGCTTCGGTGACATCACCGCGCTGGTCGCGCTGTTCCGGCCGGGACCATTGCAATCCGGCATGGTCGATGACTTCATCAACCGCAAGCATGGCCGTGCCGAGGTCGTCTATCCGCACCCGGAGCTCGAGCCCATCCTCAAGCCCACCTACGGCATCATCCTCTATCAAGAACAGGTGATGCAGATCGCCCAGGTGCTGGCGGGCTACTCGCTCGGCGGGGCCGATATCCTGCGTCGCTGTCTCGCCGGCGCGACCAGGCTCATCGATGCCGCCACTGGAGACTCGGTGACGCTCGCCAGGATCGCCGCCGCGCCCGCGTACTGGGTGGGACGTGAGGTCTTGGTGCTCGATCCGGATGCGCTGAAGATCGTTCGCCAACCCATCGAGGCGATCTATCACAATGGCGTGCAAGAGGTCTTCGAGCTCACGACTCGCGCCGGACGGCGCATCCAGGCCACCGCGACCCATCTCTTCCATACCCCGATGGGGTGGAAGCCGCTGGCGGCCTTTCAGCCGGGCGAAGCGATCGGCGCGGCGGCGACCGCAGCGCTTGAGCCGGACTCGACCATGCCTGATTTTCTGTGGGACCACATCGAGTCGATCCATTCGGTCGGGCGCATGGAGGTCTTCGATCTGACCATCCCGTGCCACCACAACTTCATCGCCAATGACCTTGTCGCTCACAACTGCATGGGCAAGAAGAAGCCCGAGGAGATGGCGCAGCAGCGCGAGATCTTTCTCAAGGGATCGGTCGATCGCCGGGTCGAGCTGGAGCAGGCCTCACATATCTTCGATTTGATGGAGTATTTCTCGGGCTACGGTTTCAACAAGTCGCATAGCGCCGCTTACGCGCTCGTCAGCTATCAGACGCTCTGGCTCAAGGCCCATCACCCGGCGGCCTTCATGGCCGCAGTCTTGTCCGCCGACATGGACAACACCGACAAGGTGGTCACCCTGATCGAGGAGTGCCGGGCGCAACGACTGAAGGTCGAGCCGCCGGCGATCAACCGCTCGGAGTATCGCTTCACCGTCGCCGATGCCAGCACCATCGTCTACGGCATGGGAGCGATCAAGGGGGTCGGCTCCTCGGCGATCGAGTCCATCGTCCAGGTGCGCGCGACCGCGGGTCCGTTTCGCGATCTCTGGGATCTGTGCCGTCGCATCGACGCGCACAAGGTCAATCGGCGCGTGCTGGAGGCGCTGATTCGGGCCGGCGCGCTCGATGCGCTGGGGCCGAATCGGGCGACCCTCATGGCCGATCTGCCGCAGGCGCTCAAGCTCGCCGAGCAGCATCACGCGACCCGCGAGGCCGGTCAGGCCGATCTCTTCGGCATGCTCGAGCCGGTCGCCGCCGCCGCGCCCGATCCGCAATTGGTGACCGAGGCGCGCCCGGACTGGGAGGACGAGCAGCGGCTGGCGGGGGAGAAGGAGACACTCGGTCTCTATTTGACCGGACACCCGATCGATCGCTACGAGTCCGAGCTGCAGGCCATGGGGGTCACGCGTATCGCCAAGCTGTTGGAGACCGATCGCGAGCTGGGGCGACGCGATCGGCGCGAGCGCGAAAAGCGCAGTCTCGCCGGTCTGGTGGTGGCGGTGCGCCATGGCAAGACCCAGCGTGGGCGCATGGGCTCGGTGCTGCTCGACGATCGCACAGGTCGCATCGAGATCACCTTTTTCTCCGAGCTCTACGAGCAATCGCGCCAACTCCTGGTCTCCGACCAGATCCTGCAGGTGAACGGCGTGCTCAGCTATGATGAGTATCGTGACGGCTGGTCGATCCGCGCCGATGATGCGCGCACCCTCGAGCAGGCCCGCGCCGCCCAGGCCGATCATCTGTCTCTCACTTTGGATCTCTCCGATCCCGTCGCCCATGCCGTGGGCCTGGCGCGGCTCGCGGCACTGCGTGACCTGCTCGCCGCCTTCCGTGATGGCGACCTGCCGGTCAGGCTGCGCTATCGTCGGCCCGGTGTGGTCGGCGAATTGCTGCTCGGCGATGCCTGGCGGGTGGAGCCGAGCGACGCCCTGCTGAAACGGCTGCGCCAGCTCTTGGGGGCCACGGCGGTGACGGTCGTCTATGAGCGCACGCGGGTGTCGACGGCGCGCGCCGAGCCGGCAGCGGTGCCGCGTCTGGCCGCGGTGGGCTGATGAGCGGCGCGCGTCGACTCCGGTCGCTCCTGGCGATCCTGATCATGCTCGTCGTCGCTTGGCTGATGGTGGCTTTGATCGGTGACCTGAATCGGGTCAAGGGGCTCAAGACCGATCTTGCCGAGCTCCACCATGCGCGCCATGGGCTCTTGAATGCGGGTGTGTGGCGAGCGCAGGTGGGCGCGATCCTGGACCGGCGGGTGGATGGCCTGATCCTCACCGAGACCAGTCGCGAGCGGGTGACGGCGGCGGTGACCGAGCTGCTGAACGGCCTCATCCGCGAACTCGAGCGCAATCTGTCCCAGCCGAGCCCGCGCGCGGGCGGGGGCTGGCTCGATCAACTCCAGGGCGCGCTGCAACAGGGGCTGCAAGACCTCCTGCTGGATGTGACGCGACTGCGTGATCGTGTGCCCGAGTATGCCGACACACTGGTCGAGCAGCTCGCCATGCCGGGGGTCAAGGAGCGGATCAAGGTCCAGCTGCGAGCCTGGCTGGATCAGGCGGTGGTGGCCGATCACACAGATATCGAGCGGGCGCGACTCGAGACCGTCCTGGCCCGTCATGCCTGTGACGAGGTGGCGGCCTGCTCGGCCCGGCTCGCATCGGCGATCACCTCGGCACAACCGGCGATCCAGCAGCGTCTGCTGACCGTGATCGCGCTGGTGGCTCTGCTCTTCCCGGTGGCGCTCGCTGGTGCTGATGCACGGCCGCGCGGATCCGCGCGCGCGCCAGCGCCACACCGCCCGGCGCCCGAGCCTCTGTCACCCCTGTCGTTGAGCCTGCTGGTGGGGGGCGTGCTGCTGCTGCTCGCCGGCGGCCTGAGTACACCCATGATCGCGGTGGATGCGCGCATCAGCGAGTTGAGCCTGCACATCCTGGGCGAGCCGGTGGTGTTCACCGACCAAGTCCTCTATTTCCAAACCAAGAGCATCATCGAGGTGATGCGCCTCCTGTTGGAGTCGGGTGAGCCCGACATGCTGCTGGTCGCGGTGCTCTTGACCCTCTTCAGCCTCATCTTCCCGTTGCTGAAGGTCATCGCCACCTTCATCCATCATGCCGATCTCGGTGGCTTGCGCGCATCCGCTGTGGTTGGCTTCTTTGCGCTGCGCTCGGGCAAATGGTCGATGGCCGATGTCATGGTCGTGGCCATCTTCATGGCCTATATCGGCTTCGATGCACTGGTCGCCAACCAGCTCGCCAGTCTCCGCGGGGCAAGCGAGGGGGTTGTCGTGCTGACCACCAATGCCACCTCGCTGGAGCCCGGTTTCTTTCTCTTCCTCGCCTTCGTGCTCGCCGGGTTGGTGCTCTCGAGCGTGCTGGAGTCCAGTGCCCAGTCGGCCCGGGTGTCCTCTACCCCCGATTGAGCGACGCTGGCGGCTGGCTTCGACGGCCCTGATCCTGAGGCGTTGCATGCCGAATCTGATGGTCCCTGGGGCGCGCGGATGCACGGATCCGGCCCAGGGCTCAAGACTCGCCCAGGACCCGAGATGCGCCTGGCGGGCTGGCGCGCGGGATCAGCCGCTGCGCATCCATGATCAGATCACCGGCATGCCAATCCAGATGATGCAGGGCACGCCACCGACCGACCGCTGGAGCGCTGACATGCCAGATGCGGTGCTCGCGATAGGTCTGCGGGGTCAGGGTGTCGATGAGATAGAGACCCAGGCCATGGCCATAGCGTGGGACGCAGTCTTGGCCGGGTCGGATCAGCCGACCTTGGTCGTCGCGAAAGATGCGTCCAGCCGGGCGTCCGCGCGTGAAGTCGCGCACCAGCGGGTTGCCGGGGTGCGGGGTCCAGTGCTCGCTCACTGGCGAGTCGGCCCAGAAGGCGAAGAGCGACTCGTTGATGTGCACCTGGCCCATCCGTGCGGCGCAGAAGAGCCACCAGCGTCCCGCGTGCTCGAACAGCGTGGCGTCCGCCGCTTCGATGTCGCTCAGCAGCGAGTGACGTCGCACCCAACGCTCCGGGAAGTGCTCGCATTGGTAGAGATCGACGCGGCGTGAGCGCGCGGTCTCTGGAATCATGTAAAGCTCGTTCCCGTAGTCGAAGATGAAGGGGTAGGAGAAATGGCGCGGCTCATCCAGCACCGGGAGCGCCTCGCCCAGCGGCTGGAGGTCCGCGCCGAGCGTGAGCACGCTGATGCGCCCCCGGCCGGTCGCGCGTGGATATTCCTCGCAGAAGACGTAGCGCTGGCCGGCATGCCGCCAGAGGAAGGGGTCGGCCCAGAAGCGATCCTCCGGGGGCAGGATGGGGGTCAGGCGGGTCGGATCCGGGGCGGTGCGTGCGTCCGCGTCACAGTGGCCGACGAGCAACAGCCATTGAGGCCAGGCATGTCGCTCGGCGCGCTGGTCGAGACGCGCCTGGACCCGGCGCGCGAGCCGCTGTCGCCAGGATCGTGTCGGGTCGATCATCGGCCGTGTCTTGCGGTTTGTCTCAACCGCCGTCGCCGTCGCCTAGGGTCGCGTAGAGCGCCTGTCCAGCTGGCGGGAGTCGGCGGACCAACATGGGTTGGGTGGCGCTGGTCCGGGTGCCCATGGGCGTGAATCCGAGCTCGGCGAGACGCGCTCCACTGCCCGCCCCAGCGTGAAAACAGGTCACTCGCTCGACTCGCTCGCGCCTCAGCTCGGCGAGCGCGGCAGCCAGCAGCGATCGTTGCGCCGGCGCGTCGGCGGGTGCCGTGAGCAGGTCCAGGATCATGCCGCGGCGTCGGCGCGGTCGACCGGGCCGCTCGAAGACGCGGATCACGCAATAGCCACGCAGTCCAGCGGCATCATCCAGGGTCAGGACACGTGCATCCGCGTCTGGGTGCTGGTGATAGCGCCAGCGCAACAGCGCCGGGTCGCGCCGGCAGATCGCCGGATAGGCCGCTCGCGCCGCTTCCCACAGGGTTGCGAAGCGCGCGTCGAAGTCACCCTCGTGGATGCTCACCGGCAGCTCGGGACGGGGTGCCGGACCGAGGAGCGGATCGATCAGTGTCCCGGTCAGATCCCCCAAGGCACGGCCCAGGATCTGGCCGAGTCGGTGACGGGTCGAGACCCGTCGATGGCGAGTCCCGGTCGCGGGCAGTGCATCGAAACCGATGCGTTGACAAACCGCGCGCATCGGCTCGGAGATGTGCTTGGCGAGCTGGATCTCCCCGGCGGCCGGGTGATCGAGCAGTCCCTTGGCCAATCCGCGACCGCGAAAGTCGGTTAGGACCAGGCCATTGATCAACCACCAGGCTGATACTTGGGTGCCAGCGATCGCGAGCCCGGCCGGGATGGTCGCGGTGTTGCCGACGATCCGACCCTGGCATTCAGCGACCACGCCTTGATAGCCAGGGGTCTGAAGGCGTGGATCGAGACGCCATTGCCAATCCCACGAGCGCTCGGCTTGCAAGGCCGTGGCGCTACCGAAGACCGTCTCGAGCGCCGCGAGTATTCCCGGTTTGTCGGCGTCGGTCGCGCGTCTGATGAGGATGTCTGGGTCTGCTTTGGTGCTCATGGACAGGTCTCGCGATGCCGTTCGTTCAGTTCGCGTACCGCGCGCGCGGACAAGGCTCGGCCAGTGGTGTGCTCGGCCATGCCCTGTCCCGCGCTATTTCCCGGGGCGGACCAGACCACCGAGCCCGACCGCCTCGAGCGCGTCCAGGAGGAGCTTGCGGATGGCCGCAGCATCCTCGCATTGCAGCGCGACCTTCAGAACCTCGCGCGCGCGCATGCGGCTGATGCTGCGGATGACCCGCTTCACCCGCGGCAGGCTTCCGGCGCCCATGCTCAGACTATGCACGCCCATGCCCAGTAGAAGGAAGGTGGCGAGTGGATCGCCGGCCATCTCGCCACAGATGCTGACCTCGCGATTGTGCACCCGCGCGCCGGCCAGGATCTGGAGCAATGCGCGCAGCACGGCTGGATGCAGCTCGTCATAGAGCTTGGCGACATGGGCATTGTTGCGATCGACCGCCAGCAGGTATTGGGTGAGGTCGTTGGTGCCCACTGAAAGGAAATCCACCCGGCGCGCCAGCGCCTCGCTCTGATAGACCGCCGCGGGGACCTCGATCATGACGCCGATCGGCGGCATGCGCACCTGGTAGCCCTCCTCCAAGAGCTCGTCATGAACCCGACCGATCAGACGCTTGGCCTCGTCGACCTCGCTGACCGTGCTGATCATGGGCAGCAGGATCTGGACATTGTCGAGCCCGATGGAGGCGCGCAGGATCGCACGGATCTGAGTCAGGAAGATCTCGGGTTGATCGAGCGTGATCCGCACCCCGCGCCACCCCAGGAAGGGGTTGGCTTCGTGCATCGGGAAGTAGGGCAGGGGCTTGTCGCCGCCGATGTCCAGTGTGCGGATGGTGACTGGACGCGGCGCGAACAGCTCCAGGACACGCCGATAGTTGGAGATCTGGGCGGTCTCGCTCGGAAAGGTGTCGCGCACGATGAAGGGCAGCTCGGTGCGGTAGAGCCCGACCCCGGCAGCCTCCTCGATCCCGATTGGACGCGCCTCGGAGACCAATCCAGTGTTGAGGAAGAGTGGCACCTGATAGCCATCGGTGGTCTCGGCGGGCAGATCGCGCAGCGCTTGCAGCTCATTGGTGAGGGCGGCATCGTCGGCGGACAGGCGCTGATACTCGGACTTCACCGCTGGACCTGGGGCCACGTAGACCCGCCCGCGATAGCCATCGACGACCATCTCGCGGCCCTCGACACGGCCGACTGGGAGATCGCTCACTGCCATGGCCGCGGGCACGCCCATCCCGCGCGCGAGGATCCCGACATGCGAGGAACCTGATCCGGTGGTGGAGACGATCCCGGCGAGCAGCTCGCGTGGGACGTCGGCGATCTGCATGGCCGTCAGGTCCTCGCCGACCAGGATGGTGTCGGGCCGATATTGGACTGGCGTGGTGTTGAGCTTCTGCAGGTGGGTCAGGATACAGCGCCCGAGATCGCGCACATCCGAGCCACGCTCGCGCAGATAGGGATCCTCCATGTCCTCGAAGACCTTCACATGCTCGGCGATGGTCTCGCGCAGTGCGCCCTGCGCCCAATTGCCGGCACGGATCCGCGACAAGGTGCCATCGATCAGTGTGTCGCTCTCCAGCATCAGCCGCCAGGCGTCGAAGAGTGCAAGATCCTCGGTGCTCAGATGCGACTGGGTGCGGGTGGAGAAACGGTCGAGATCGGCGATCACATCCTCCACCGCGCCAAGAAAAGCCCGCATCTCGCCATCCGGATTCTCGGGGCGGCGGTCTGGGACGGCGCTCAAGTCAGCCGGTGGGTAGACCACCACGGCGGTCCCGATCCCGATGCCGGGCGATGCCGGTAGTCCGGGCAGGAAGCGCTGTGGGATCCCGTCGTCCTGCAGTCGGGCCAGCTCGCCATTGGTCCGGGCGAAGGTGATGGCGCCTGCGAGCTGAGAGGCGAGCGTGACCACGAAGGTGACCTCGTCCTCGGCGAAATGACGCTTCTCGCGTTGCCGCAAGACGAGGACGCCAAGCACCTTGCGGTTCTGGATGATGGGCGCGCCGAGAAAGCCGTGATAGATCGCCTCGCCGGTGTCGGTCAGACGCTGATAGCGGGGATGGCTGGCCGCGTCGTCGAGATTCAGCGGCTCGGCGCGCTCGCTGACCAGCCCGACCAGACCGCGTCCCATCTCGAGGCGGGCGCGGCCGAGCGCCCGGACGCGCAGCCCGTCGGTGGCGTGCAGGACGTGGCGACGATTGTCGAAGTCGTTCAGATAGACCGAGCAGACATCGGCATTGACCGCCTGCTTGACCCGCTGGACGATGATGGCGAGTGCCTGCTCGAGGTCAGGGGCATTGTTGACCTCCTGCACGATGCGGCGCAGCGACTCGAGCATGGTCGCGCGTGGCCCTGGGTTGGTGGTCAGCGGTGGATCGTCAGGGTCGCTGGTCTCGATCGGCACGGACGTCGGTGCAGTCTTCTCGTCAAGGCTGGACAACTCGATGAAGGCGGACATCAGGGCCCCCGTCGGCTCATGATGCCGCTGATGCGTGGCCGCGCATCCTCGCGCGCTGGTGCGCCCTCGGGGTAGAGCAATGGCGCCAGCTCCTCGAGTGCTTGCTGGTAGACATGACGTTTGAAGTAGACCACCTCATCCAGCGGTTGCCAGTAACGCACCCAACGCCAGGCATCGAACTCGGGCTTGATGCAGCGATCCAGGCAAAAGACATGCTCTCCGCAGTCGACCCGCAAGAGGAACCACACCTGTTTCTGCCCGATACAGGTCGGCCCACAGTGACGGCGGATATAACGCTTGGGCAGGTGATACCTGAGCCAGCCACGCGTGGCGCCCAGGATGGTGACATGCTCGGCCTGGAGTCCCACCTCTTCCTCGAGCTCGCGATACATCGCCTGCTCGGGGGTCTCGTCCGAGTGGATGCCCCCCTGTGGAAACTGCCACGCATTCTGACCGACGCGTCGGCCCCAGAAGAGCCGGCGCTGCCGATTGCTCAGGATGATCCCGACGTTTGGTCTGAAACCGTCGTGGTCGATCAAGTGAACAGTTCCGAAAGTTCAAGGTTCCTCATTCTTCCATAACCGCTGCGTGATGGGCAAGACAGCTCTTATATAAGCATTTGCCTAACATACGCTTTCGCTGCAAGCCGCGGATCGTGGCGATGGCGGCTCGGTTTGCCCTCCAGATGTCCGCCCTTGCAAGATCGTGCGGATTCAAAGACCATCGTGGGCATGCACGACGGGCCTGGCTCGGGGCGCTCATCGTCCCCCTGCCCGCGACACGCGACTGATCAGGTGAACCCATGGCACTGGCCATCTTCGATCTCGACAACACCTTGCTCGCCGGTGACTCGGACTATCTCTGGGGGCGTTTCCTCATCGGCGAGGGCTTCGTCGATCCCCTATACTATGAGCGCGAGAACGAACGGTTCTACCAGGAGTATCGGGATGGGACGCTCGATATCCTCGAGTTCTTGCGCTTTTCGCTGCGTCCCCTGCGCGATCATCCACGGGAGCGACTGGAGGCGCTGCGCGAGCGCTTCGTCACCGAGTTGATCGAGCCGATCATGTTGCCGGCGGCCCGCACGCTCGTGCAGAGTCATCGTGAGGCCGGCGACACACTCATGATCATCACCGCCACCAACGCCTTCGTCACCGCTCCGATCGCTGCACGCTTCGGAATCGCGCACCTGATTGCAACCCTTCCGGCCGAGGAGGATGGTCGTTTCACGGGTGAGCCGGCAGGACGACCGGCGTTTCGCGAGGGCAAGGTCGAGCGTCTCGATGCCTGGCTCGCACAGCATGCGCGGGATCTGTCGGGGAGCTGGTTCTACAGCGATTCGCACAATGATCTGCCGCTACTCGAGCGGGTCGAGCGCCCAGTGGCGGTCGATCCGGACGCGGTGTTGCGCGACACCGCGATGACCCGTGGCTGGCCGATCATCTCGCTGCGGTCGTGATGGGGAGCGCCACTGGCGCGCTCGTGCGCGGCGCACGTGACAGGATCGGCATGCCTCGACGCCGTCGAGTAACGGTCGGCGGGGCCGACCCAGATCCGCGGTCTTGGACAACGCGGGGGTGGATGCCCATTGTCACCCGCCGCGGAGAGACTCAGGTCGGATGCACGATGGATCCCTCTGGGACAAGAGTGTCCGTGAAAACGCAAAAAGCCAGGCTTTCGCCTGGCTTTCAGCACGGGGTGCATGGATCATGCCCCGTCGATCTGGTCGGTCAGATCACTTGGCCTCGGGCTGGGCCGGCGCGACCGGGGCGACAGGTGCCGCGTACGGGAATGCATAGGGATAGCCGCCACCATAGTAAGGGGCGCCATACCCCTGGGGGTAGCCATAGCCATAGCCGTAGGGCTGGCCGTACCCATAACCGTAGCCACGGCCCAAGCCGCGACCGACGCCACGTCCGCTCCCGCTCATGCCGAAGTTGAAGTCGCCATAGCCGTCACCGAACATGTCACTGAAGACGTCACCGAGGCCGGAGCCATAGCCGGGACCGTATCCACCCCAACCTGGACCCCACCACGCGGAGGCGGACGCGGAGGCACCGAGGAGGGCGGCGATGGCGGCGGCAGTCGCGAGCTTTTTCATTCTGTTCACTCCATTAGTATTGTATTGGCAGCAAGCATGGTTGCGATATCGCAATCCACGATGCACATTATATTAGCGAATGCTAAAATATAAAATTATTTTTACAAATCGATTTTATCTTCACGATTGATCTTGACGATCACTATGATGAGTGAGCCTGGATGAGCCTCTCCCTGCCACGTGTCACCAGTATGAATGCCGGCCCGGCCTCGAGCCGTGAGCGACTGGCCGCTGCCTTACTGATCCTGTTCGCCTTCGCCGCCTGGAATCTCACCGCCCTGGCCAATATCGCCCTGGCGCTGCTCGCCCTGCTCTTCCTGATGGATGTGCCCCGTCACTGGCGGCGACTGGGCCGCGACCCAGCGGTCTGGCTCTTGCTCGTCGGCATCCTGCTCACGACCCTGCTGGCCTGGCGGGCCGCCGTGCTCATGCCGCAGATGGCCGCTCAGCAGTGGGATGCGCTGACGCACTGGCTGCGTCCGCTCCTCTTCATCCTGGTCGCCTGGTGGTTGCGCGCCGACCCGACTCTGATCCGCAAGGTGCTCCTGGCCGCCGTGCTGGGTCTGCTGATGGGGGTCGTGCGCGGCGTCGGTGAGCAGGATCTCGCGGCGCTGCGCGATCTGTTCGCGCCGGCGCGTGTCGAGGGTTTCCCGGCGCGCGCCGATTTCGGCTATGCCGCCCTGGCATTGGGCTTTCTCTCCTCGATCGTGCTGCTGGGACTCTTCAGCTTTCGCCGCGAGATCCTCGCCATGAGATTGCCTGGCCGATTCGGATCGGGACTCGGTCCGCTGTCATGGGGCGCGGCGATGCTGGTCTTTCTGATCATCCTGCTGGTCATCCAGGCGCGCGGGGCGGCGCTCGCACTCGCCCTGGTGGCGCTGCTCATGCTCGTGCGCCATCTGCAATCCGTGCGCTCGACCGGCATGCGAGGCGTCCAGCGCACCGGCGCGCTCCTGATCGCGGGCACCTTGGTGTTGGCCATGCTGGGTGCGGTCCTCTGGACCAGCGCGGAGCGCATCGAGAGCGATCTGGCTGCCCTGACCCTGGCCGAGCAGCCGGGACACTACAGCTACGAGTCATCGATCGGAACACGCCTGAACCTCTATCGGATCGGCGCGGCCCTGATCGCTCAGCGCCCGCTGCTCGGCTGGGGACCAGGCAGCAGCGCGACTCAAGATCTGATCCCGGCCGGGGTGATCGCGGTGTCCGAGCATGATCGCATCAATCTGCCGAACTGGGCCCATCTGCACAGTGTGCCGATCGAGATCCTGGTGCGATTCGGTCTGCCGGGACTCCTCTTCGCCGCGCTGTTCATCCTGGTGATGGCGCGCGGCTACCGAGTCCTGCGCGCGCGCGACGCGGTGCTGGCCCGCTTCATGCTGCTTGGCAGTATCCTCGCGCTGCTCTTTTGTCTCTATGACTTCCGTCTCGTGCGTCTCGACCTTGGGCTTTTCTGTGTACTGTTTTGCGGCATCCTCTACAGCTTCAGCATGCATGATGGGGGGGTTGCGAAGGCCCATCGGGACTCGGTCTCATGAGCGTGGATCGGATCGCACTCCTGGTGAGCGGGTTCGAGGATGGCGGGGTCGAACGCAATTTCACCAGCTTGGCGGCTGGGCTATCCGACCTGGGTGTCGCGGTCGATCTTCTGGTTGGCGATCCTGGCCATCCCTATCTGCGAGAGCTGCTCGGGCGGGTCAAGATACTGCCGCTATCGGCTGATCCGTGCGCCAGTCTGCAAGACTATCTGTCCCGACAGCCACCCGCGATCCTGCTCACCGGCAAGCTCAAGGACGATGCCGCGGCACTCGCCGCCAAGCAGAGACTCGGCGTGGAGACGCGTCTGGTGGCCGCGGTAGGCACCTTGATGTCGGGCCGTTTCGCCGCTCATCCCTGGAACATCATCAAGCGGCTGCGCGAGACTCGGCATATCCATCGGATCTACGAGCGACTCGATGGCATCACCGCGCTGACCGAGCATGTGGCCCGGGATCTGCGTGAGCACTTCAAGCTCAGTGCTGTGCCGATCAAGGTCTTGTGCAATCCCATCATCCCGCCCGATCTCACCGCGCTGGCCAGTGCGCAGTGTGCGCATCCTTGGCTGGCGCCGGGTGAGCCACCGGTGATCCTGGCCACCGGTGGTCTGCGCCGAGTCAAGGATTTTCCCACCTTGCTGCGAGCCTTCGCGCGCCTGCTCAGCGAGCGCGAGGCGCGCTTGCTGATCCTCGGTGAAGGCAAGGAGCGCACTCGGCTCGCGGCCCTCGCGCGCCGACTCGGGGTCGCCGCCCACCTCGATCTGCACGGCTTCGTGCCCAACCCATTTCCCTACATGGCGCGCAGTCGCGTGCTCGCGCTCTCCTCGCGTCGCGAGGGGCTCGGCAATGTGTTGGTCGAGGCGATGGCCGTCGGCACACCAGTGGTCGCCACCGACTGCACCGAGGGGATCCGTGACTTGCTGCGCAATGGGACGCTGGGCGCATTGGTGCCGGTCGGGGATGATCGCGCGCTTGCCCGGGCGCTCGCTGACACACTGGCCACCCGCCCCGATCCTGCGCGGCTGCAAGCGGCGACGCGGCCATTCGCCCGCGCGGTCGCGGCTCAGGCCTATCTGGACTATTTTACTGGACTGCTCAGTGGCGCGCGCTGATCCGGATCGCGCGCCGGCGCGCGCAGACGCTGCGCGACCGCGACCAGATCCTCCCAGGCCTTGGCCTTCTGATCGGGCGAGCGCAGCAGATAGGCCGGGTGATAGGTCACCCTGAGTGGGATCCCGGTCTCGCCCAGCTCCAGCCAGCGTCCGCGCAGTCGGCCGAGTGAGGTCTCAGTGCGCAGCAGATGCTGTGCCGCGATGCGTCCGACACAGAGGATCAGGCGTGGGCCGATCAACTCGATCTGTCGCACGAGATAGCCCTCGCACTGGCGCACCTCCTCGGGGCGAGGGTCACGGTTGCCCGGCGGACGACACTTGAGCAGGTTTGCGATATAGACCTGCTCGCGGGGCAGACCGATCGCCGCCAACATGCGGTTGAGCAGTTGCCCGGCGCGTCCGACGAAGGGCTCACCGAGACGGTCCTCGTCCGCGCCGGGGGCCTCGCCGATGATCATGAGCTCGGCGGCCCGGTTGCCGACTCCAAAGACGCTTTGGGTGCGGCTCTCATGGAGCGGACAGGCGCGACAGACCGCGACCGCCTGCGCGAGTGCGTCCCAATCCATGCGTGACGGATCGGGGTCGGTCGGGAGTGACCGGCGAGTGTCGTCAAGCCGGACCAGGGTCTCCTTGATCGGTCCTGCCGCAGCCCGAGGGGAGACGGATGGCGCCGGCGCCTCGGCCAGTGGGGGCGCCGGATGAGTCTCCGTGGCCATCTTGGACGCAGGCGCGCGTGGGATCCAGACCTCGACCCCCAATGCATCCAAATAGCCGAGTCGGCGGCGCTCCTCCATCGGATCTCGCTCAGACGTCTCCGATCTGTGGGTGAGCGCGCCGCGCTGGCTGCATGATCTTGTTGATCGCGTTGATGTAGGCCTTCGCCGAGGCGATCACGATGTCGGTATCCGCACCCTGTCCATTGACGATGCGGCCGTCGAGATCCAGGCGCACGGTCACCTCGCCTTGAGCGTCCGTGCCGCTGGTGATGGCATTGACCGAATAGAGCTTGAGGGTGGTGCCGCTCTTCACGAGCGATTCGATCGCCTTGAAGGTGGCGTCGACTGGCCCGCCGCCGCTCGCCGTGCCGGTGAGCTCGGCGCCATCGACCGAGAGCACCAGGCTCGCGTTCGGGGTCTCGCCGGTCTCCGAGCAGACCCGCAGTGAGATCAGCTTGACCCGCTCATTGGCTGCATCCAGTGTCGCATCGGTGACCAATGTCTGGAGATCCTCGTCGAAGATCTCGTGTTTCTTGTCGGCGAGATCCTTGAAGCGCGAGAAGGCGGCATTGAGCTCCTCCTCCGAGCCCATGAGGATGCCGAGCTCTTGCAGTCGCGTGCGGAAGGCATTGCGTCCCGAGTGCTTGCCGAGCACCATGCGGTTGGCGTGCCAGCCGACGTCCTCGGCGCGCATGATCTCGTAGGTCTCGCGGTGCTTGAGCACGCCGTCCTGATGGATGCCCGACTCGTGCGCGAAGGCATTGGCCCCCACCACCGCCTTGTTCGGCTGCACGGCGAATCCGGTGATGCCCGAGACCAGCCGCGAGCAGTTCATGATCTGGGTGGTATCGAGCCGTGTCTGGCAGTCGAAGAGGTCCTGACGGGTGCGCACCGTCATCACGACCTCCTCGAGCGCGGCATTGCCGGCACGCTCGCCAAGACCATTGATAGTACATTCGACCTGACGGGCGCCATTGCGCACCGCCGCAAGCGAGTTGGCCACGGCCAGACCCAGGTCGTTGTGACAGTGCACCGAAAAGATCGCCCGGTCTGAATTGGGGATGCGCTCACGCAGCGTCCGGATCAGACTGCCGAACTGATCCGGGATGTTGTAGCCGACGGTGTCCGGGATGTTGACAGTGCCCGCGCCAGCATCGATCACCGCCTCGAGGACGCGGCAGAGAAAGTCGATGTCGGAGCGTCCGGCGTCCTCGGGCGAGAACTCCACGTCATCGGTGTAGCGACGCGCCCGTTTCACCGCATGGATGGCCTGCGCGAGCACCTGGTCGGGCGTCATCCGCAGCTTCTTCTCCATGTGGATCGGCGAGGTGGCGATGAAGGTATGGATCCGACCGGCCGCAGCGCCCGCGAGCGCTTCGCCGGCACGATCGATATCCTGATCGAGTGCGCGGGCCAAGCCGCAGACTCGACTGTCCTTGACGGTCTGGGCGACCGCTTTGACCGCCTCGAAGTCGCCTGGACTGGCGATCGGGAAACCGGCCTCGATCACGTCGACCCGCAGTCGCTCCAGTGCCATGGCGATGCGGACCTTCTCCTCCTTGGTCATGGAGGCGCCCGGACTCTGCTCGCCGTCGCGCAAGGTGGTGTCGAAGATGATCAAATGGTCTTTCGCGGTCATGGCTGGCCTCTATCACGGGCGAAGGGTCGCATGCGACGATCCGACGGGCGATGTCGATCGTGTTCTGGATGGTGAGTGTAAGCGATTGCCGAGCAAAGG
This sequence comes from Gammaproteobacteria bacterium, assembly GCA_009929855.1. GTDB lineage: Bacteria > Pseudomonadota > Gammaproteobacteria > Chromatiales > Chromatiaceae > Thiocapsa. The sequence continues at coordinate 4,237 of RZZN01000065.1, read as the reverse complement.
GAAAATGTCCACCATCAGGGGCTGCGCGAGGAGTCGCCCGCGGCCTTTCGTCAAGACCAGCGCCAGGCCCCGCGCGAGACTGGGCGATTGACAGGAGTCGAAAGTAATTCAGTGACTTGGCATCACTGACCCAGACACCACAAGACCACTGCCGGATGCTCATCCGCGAGACACGACCATGATGCCCGACTTGCACGACTTGGAGCTACTGCTCCGCTCGGACACCCCCCTGATCCTGATCGAATCACTCGAGGAGCCGCGGGTCACGGAGCTGTTCGCCGGGCTTGCGCTGCGCATCGCCGAGCCGGCCTTCTGTTGGACGGTGACCGAGGGGCTGCGCCGACTCGAGCTCGACAACCGCGCGCCCAAGCGCTTCGTCGATCCGACCGAGGTCCTGCGCCACATCCGCTCGGGCCAGCAGCGGGGTGTCTTCCTGATGCTGGACTTCCATCCCTATCTCGATCACCCGCTGCACGTGCGTCTGCTCAAGGAGATCGCCCAGGATTATGCCAATCTACCGCGCACCCTGGTGCTGGTCAGTCACGCGCTCGAGATCCCGCCCGAGCTGCGTCATCTGAGCACGCGGTTCGCGCTGCGCCTGCCCGATCGCAAGCGCATCCTGAGCCTCATCCGCGAGGAGGCGAAGCGTTGGCAGGAGGCCCAGCCCGGCCGCGGCCTGCGCGCCAGCCGTGACGCGGTCGAGCAGCTCGCGCGCAATCTACTGGGGGTGACCGAATCGGATGCACGCCGTTTGATCCGCAACGCGATCCGGCACGATGGGGCCATCACCCAGGAGGATGTGGAGACGGTCAAGCGTGCCAAGTACGAGCTTCTGAGCCCGGATGGCGTCATTGCATTCGAATATGATACCCGCTCATTCGCCGATGTTGCTGGCCTGGGTCAGCTCAAGGCTTGGATCGATCGGCGCCGCTCGGCCTTCCTCGATCCGCGACGCACGCGTGACCATCCACGCGGGATCCTGCTGCTGGGTGTCCAGGGTGGGGGCAAGAGTTTGGCCGCCAAGGCGGTCGCTGGACGGCTCGGGGTCCCATTGCTGCGGCTCGACTTTGCCGCGCTCTACGACAAATACATCGGCGAGACCGAAAAGAATCTGCGCAAGGCACTCACCACGGCCGACGTCATGGCGCCTTGCGTGCTCTGGATCGACGAGATCGAAAAGGGGCTTGCGAGCGGCGCGGAGGACGAGGGTGTCGGTCGGCGCATCCTGGGTACCCTGCTGACCTGGATGGCCGAGCGCACCACGCGTGTCTTCCTGGCGGCCACCGCGAACGACATTTCGCGACTGCCCCCTGAGCTGATCCGCAAGGGTCGCATCGATGAGCTGTTCTTCGTCGATCTGCCGGGACCACGGGCGCGTCGCGAGATCTTCATGATCCATCTGCGCCGGCGCGGGCTCGATCCCGCCCGCTTCGATCTCGATCGGCTGGCCGAGGCCAGCGCGGGCTTCACCGGGGCCGGTATCGAGCAGACGGTGGTCTCGGCCCTGTACGCGGAGGAGTCAGCGGCCGAGCCGCTCACGACCGAGACCCTGCTCGGAGAGATCGACAGCACCCAGCCGCTCTCGGTCGTCATGCATGAGCAGCTGCAGAGCTTGCGCGCCTGGGCGAGCGGACGCACCGTGCCAGCCCATGCGCCAGAGGATCAGGCCCCTCTCGCAGGCGATGATGAGGCGCGCTGATCGGGGGTGCAGCCGCTGGACCGTCCCCCGATGCTTGATCAGCCGAGCGGCGCGGGCGGGCACGCCTGGATCGACGCGATTTGAGTGGCACACTAGCGGCGCGGGTGGCTGAATCGCCACTGGAGTCTTGAATCAGCCGCTGCGCCCACATCTTCTGCTCGACCCCAGATGGCTCATTCGAGCTTGTCCCATCACCGTTCGAGGCGCTGCGATGGAATACAAGGACTATTACAAGACACTCGGCGTCGCACGGGATGCAAGCCAAGACGAGATCAAGCGGGCCTACCGGCGGCTCGCGCGCAAATATCACCCGGATGTCAGCAAGGAGACCGACGCCGAGGCGCGGTTCAAGGAGATCAACGAGGCCAACGAGGTCCTGCGTGATCCGGAGAAGCGCGCGGCCTATGACGCGCTCGGAAGCAACTGGCGGGCCGGTCAGGACTTTCGTCCCCCACCGGGCGGCGGCGCCGATCATCAGGAATTCCATTTCAGTCCGGAAGAGGCTGCCGAGTTCAGCGACTTTTTTTCCAGTCTCTTCGGGCGCGAGTTTCATCCGGGTGCGCGGGATCAACAGCGCCGGCGTGGTCACGATCAGACCGTGCGCATCGGGATCGATCTCGAGGACGCCTATCACGGCGGCACCCGTCAGATCCGCCTGGACCTCCCTGAGCACGGACCCGACGGACGGATCGGCTCGCGTCTGCGCACCCTGAACGTTCGTATCCCTCCAGGGGTGACACACGGTCGGCAGATCCGCCTCGCCGGTCAGGGTGCCCCAGGCGTCAACGGCGGCAAGCCTGGCGACCTCTATCTCGAAGTGGACATGAATCCGCATCGGCTCTTCAGTGCCGATGGCAAGGACATCCTGCTCAGACTGCCCATCGCCCCGTGGGAGGCCGCGTTGGGCGCGACCGTATCGGTGCCGACCCTGGGTGGTACGGTGAACCTCAAGATCCCCCCGGGATCTCAAAACGGACAGCGCCTGCGCTTGAAGGGTCGAGGGATGCCGGGTGATCCGCCAGGAGACGAGCTGGTGATCATCGAGATCGTCACCCCACCGGCGACCACCGAGACTGCCAAGGCGGCTTATCGCGAGATGGCCGAGCGTCTAAAATTCAACCCACGGGCCGAGATGGGAGTTTGAGCGATGACGCAGACCGAGATGGGAGTCTGAGATGACGCAGATCGAGACACGAATCGATGGGATCTTGCTCGACGAGGCGGTCACGGTCGATCTCGCCGAGTTGACCCGGCTCTGTGGCTCGAGCGGACGCACCGTCAGGCTGATGGTGACCGAGGGGCTGCTGCGCCCGAGTGGGACGCTCCCCGAGGAGTGGCGCTTCGATGGGATCGAGATCCGCCGCGCGCGTCGCGCGGTGCGTCTGCAGCGTGACCTCGAGCTCAATCTGCCCGGGACCGCGCTGGCGCTCGATCTGCTCGAGGAGCTGGAGTGTCTGCGCGAGCGACTGCGGATCCTGGAGCATCAGCTGGGTCCGCGGCGCAGCCGCGAGCCAAGCTGAGCCCTCTCGCCGAATGACCCGGATCTAGAGCTTGCCGGCAACCAGTTGGATCAGGTTGCCGGGGATCTGTTTCCAGTTTACTAGATCATCGGTGGAGTAGATGTTGCCAGTCGGGCTGAGTCCGACCAGCCCATCGCGTCCATCACCATCCAGGTCGGCGGCGATCAATCCTCTCAGGTTGCCTGGGAGCCAGATCCAGTTGACCCGATCAGGGGTGTAGAAGATCTCACCGGCCGCGTTGAGTCCGGCAAGCTCCATCCGTCCGTCCCCGTTCAGGTCGAATGCGACGAGCTCGGCGAGCGTTCCCGGGAGCGGGAGCCAGCTCTGAAGATCCAGGGTGTAGAAGATCTGATTGGCGGCATTGATGCCGACCAGCGCGGATGCGCCGAGGCCTTCTAGATCGGCCGCGATCAGCGAGACGAGATCGCCCGGGATCTGTTGCCAAGCGTCTCCGAGGTCGTTCGAGTAATAGATCTGACCGAGACTGTTGAGACCCACCAGATCGGCCTTGCCGTCCCCATCGACGTCGGCAACGATCAGTGTCTCCAGGGTGCCGGGGATCCAGGTCCAATCCTGGCCAGCGGTCTTGATATAGATCTGTCCGGTCTCGTTCAGTCCGATCAGGTCGTCCTTGAGATCACCATCCAGATCGCCCGTCAGTAAGGTCTTCACTGTGCCCGGGATCCAGTCCCAGTCCATAAGATTGGTGGTGACATAGATCTCACCCGCGCCGTTGAGTCCAAATAGATCATCGAGCCCGTCGCCATCGAGATCGCCGACCAGGAGCTCATCCAGGGTGCCTGGTACGTTGGTCCAGTCGGTGAGAGTGCGCGTATAGAAGACCTGACCGGCTGAATTGAGACCAGCCAGGGCGTCCGGTGTTGGTGTCGGCGTGGGCACCGGTGTTGGTGTCGGTGTGGGCACCGGCGTTGGTGTCGGCGTGGGCGCCGGCGTTGGTGTCGGCGTGGGCGCCGGCGTTGGTGTCGGCGTGGGCGCCGGCGTTGGTGTCGGCGTGGGC
>RZZN01000141.1 GCA_009929855.1 Gammaproteobacteria bacterium | reverse complement strand
GGGGTAGCGGCTCCAGACGAGAGTATATTGTTACAGATAGCCCCCTGATCTGGCCGCGAAGGTGGGGGACATAAACAGGAGAAGACAATGGCCGAATGGGTCAGTAACGCACGCATCTGCGACGCCATCAACGAATACTGGAAAGAGCGGGGAATGACGGCTAACGCAAGGGTCGTTAAAAGGTTCCGCGTTCTGAAAGCTACCGGGCAGAAGATTTGGTACGACCAGATCGAGTCCGATGTGAAAGCATGGTGGCCAGCGTGATTATCTGCGGTATTGATCCCGGCATGAGCGGTGCGCTCGCTTTCTTCGATGACGGCGGCCTGACCGTTTACGACATGCCGGTCTTTGAAATCACCAAAGGCAAGAGCAAGCGCAAGCGTATCGACATATTGGGCCTTGTTCGCATCCTCCAATATCATCGCCCCGATCTGGTGACTATCGAACAAGTCAGCGCACAGCCCGGTAACGGAGCCGCACAGGCGTTCACGTTTGGTTTTGGTTGCGGGGCGATAGAAGCCGTCACGCATACACTTGGCTACCCGTTCAGCTACGTAACCTCAATGAAATGGAAAAAGGCCATGCAGTGCCCGAAAGACAAAGACGGCGCGCGTATGAGGGCCAGCCAGTTAATGCCTGAACACGCAGGCAACTGGCCGCTTAAGAAGCATGACGGACGTGCGGAAGCGGCATTAATCGCACTTTACGCAAAGCAGGGAGCAGGGGAATGAGCGAGATAACGCACGAAGAAATCTGCGATGTTGCCGATGCAATAAGCCAGCCGCCTTATGACCCAAAAAATTACCTGCTGGACGATCCTGCTTTTCACGAAGCCCGAGCCACTACAATGTCGCTCGGTTTCTTTCGCGGAATTGCCGAATTAAAGGCGCGTGGTTACAAAGTTATAAAGGGAGCAGGGGAATGAAGATTGTATGGCCGTGGGTATCGCGCAAGGAAGCCGATTTCTGGGCGGCCAGTTATCGGCATGTTAATGAACGGTTTGATAACTGCGCGGACAACAACGAGCGGCTTGTTCGGTCAAACGCCATCCTGCGCGGCAAGGCTGCGGCACTGGAAAGCCAGAATGAGAAGCTGAACAACGAATGTGAATCGCTAGTCGATGAAATATTTTGCTTGAAACAAAAGCTCGCCAAGTTCGACCGCAGGCGTGACCCGATTACCGGGCGGATCGTGGGGAAGAAATGAGCACGTGGTTAATCATATGGATAATTGGAGCGATGTTTACCGATGGCCTAAAAGACCCTGAAAACAAGGGCGGCGTTGGTGAAGGTTTCAAAAGATTTTTTCAGTGGCCTTGGGAACTGGGACAGTTTGCATCCAACCAACACACCGGCAGCGGGGACGTTCCATGACCGCATCGCAAGATTGGATTGATGATTGTAAAGAATGGTGGGGCGAAGTCCTGACCGGAAAATATGCGCACTGGTGTCCGGAATGGGATGATCTGCCGATAGACGAAACACGCCGCGAGTTTGAGTGCTGCTGTTGTTATCAGGGAGATGACGCATGATCTGGACAGATGAAGCCATAGAAACGCTCAAGCTTATGTGGCCGCTGGAAAAGAACACGGCTGCCGTTATTGCCGCTGCGCTTGGAACAACGCGCAATGCTGTCATAGGCAAGGCTCATAGGCTGAAGCTGGCCAAGCGTCCGCACAAGACATTTGCCCAGCTAGGCCCGAAGGACTGCCGTTATAACCTCCACATCGACACGTGGAACCCCACCAAGGGCGCGGATGAATGGTGCGGCCAGCCAGTCAAGGAAGGCAAGCCGTACTGTGAGGCGCATTGCAGGGTTGCTTACAGGAAGGCCAGCGAACCGCACACGAGGGGTGAGGGATGAGGCGCACAATCGAAATCGCAGGCGAGAAGGTCACGACCGGAAATATCCCGGTAGCGATTAAACGCCTTGAGGCTATCGGCTATCAATCAGAGCGTGAGGAAGATTACAGAACCGCGCATGAGGCTTGGCAGGTGGCGGAATATTTGAGGCGGGAGAGGTTGTGAACCCACAAAAGAAACCCGCCGCCAACACCGCGCCAATACGGGTAAGTCATTTTTGAGTCCTTTTTAGTGTTGACTAAAAGCAATACTAGTGTACCTTTGTGGGCAGGTCAGCATAGAAAGTGAAAATAAATGGAAAAACTTTTATCCACAAAAGAAGCGGCGGACAGGCTCGGCCTCGCAAGCGGAACGCTTGAGAACTGGCGGCTGTCGGGCAAGGGGCCGCCGTGGCACAAGCCAGTCGGGAAGATTTATTACCTCGAATCCGAATTGCTGGAGTGGGTGAAAAATGAAAAATGAAACCCCGTCCTGTTTTGGTTCTTACTCCATAATACAGCCTCACAACAGGGCGGAAAATTGTTGCGACGATTGTCCATTTAACCGTGATTGTACAGAGGTGAAAAATGAACGATCTTGAGGACTGGCAGGAAACCGCGAGGATTTAAGTATTGACGTAACAAGCAAATAAGCAGGAGGCGACAATGCGCGCCCTAAGCGACATAAACAGGGAAAACATGGTTCGGATGGCGCTTTCTGCGCCGTCCCCGGAAGATCAAAAGTGCCGCCTCGGTACGCTCTACGAAGCAAAAATAATAAGCGGCAGCGATTACCAATGGTTGCTGGCAATGAACGGGTTGAGGAACGCATAAATGCAGTGGTTCAGGTTTTATACGGAGTTTGCTACAGACCCAAAAGTTCAGACCCTGACAGAGGCAATGCAGCGCCGGTTGGTTATGCTGTTTTGCCTACAGGGTTCCGGGGATTATGAACACCTAGATCAAGATGAAGTGGCGTTCGCGTTACGCATCGATATTGAAACGTTACATGAAACGTTTCACTTGTTTCAAAAGAAGGGTTTTTTAGACGAAAATTGCCTGATTAAGAACTGGGATAAACGTCAATACAAGAGCGATAAAAGCACGGAGCGAGTTAAAAAACATCGTGATAAATCAAAGGGTAAACAAGATGAAACGCCTATGAAACGTTTCAGTAACGGCGATGTAACTCCCCCAGATACAGATACAGATACAGATATAGATAGAGATAAATCTCTATCTCCATCAAAAAACGAAATACAAAGCGATTTTGAAAACGAGTTTTGGCCGGACGCTTCCCGCAAGGTGGGCAAGGATGCGGCCAGAAAAGCCTACGTCAAGGCACGGGGACGAGCAGCCAAGCATGATATCCATGCCGCTTGGCGGGCCATGAATACCCGATGGTTGGCGAAAAAGGGAACAGACGACTGGCGGTTTGTCCCGCATCCTTCGACGTGGCTGAATGAGGGCCGCTGGCAGGATGAGGAAGAGCCAGAGCGCGAAAAAGTGTTTTCGGGGATGTTTGGATGAACCTGAGCGAGTACGGCATAAGGCTGCGGCAAAACCGGGAAGGCAATCAAAAATGCCTGTGCCCGCAATGCTCTCACCTCCGAAGAAAAAAGCGGGAGCCTTGTCTTAGCGTAAAAATCGAGGGCGAAACGGCGGTTTGGAATTGTAAAAATTGTGGATGGAGCGGAAGCAATGGACGAAAAAGCGACAAGGTGGATAGAGGCCAGAGGGATAGACAGCGAAATAGCGACTCGTTTTGGCATCAAAAGTTTTCAGAAAAGCGGCAAGAGCTGGATCAGCATACCGTTTCTGGAAGATGGGGAGCCTGTAAATCATAAGTTTCGCTGTATCGAGGAAAAGGCGTTTTACCAAGAGCCAGACGGAAAAAAATGCTTTTGGAACGTAGATGTTCTGCACGACAAGACGCTGTTTGACCAGCCAGTTGTTATCACGGAGGGTGAGTTCGACGCCATATCCGCGATACAGTCTGGTTTTGTTCGGACAATTTCTGTTCCCGATGGAGCACCAGCCAAGCCGGTAGAGGGCGACAGCGCCAAATATGATTATCTCGACAAGTCCGTTGCCGCTATTCGCAATTCGCCGTTTGTGGTTATTGCGGCTGATGGCGACCAGCCCGGAGCAAATTTGCTGCATGATCTTTCGCTTCGCATCGGCAGGGAACATTGCAAGTGGGTAGCGTATCCGAAGGGGTGTAAGGATTTAAACGATGCTTTGAAGGCTTACGGGCAGCGGGGAGTTGTTGAAACTATCAACCGCGCGCAATGGCTTAAGCTTGACGGAGTTTACAAAATGTCAGAGCTGCCGCCACTCGCGGAACGAGCGATTTATAAAACCGACTTTCACATGAATATTCGCCTTGGTGATTTTACAGTTGTTACCGGAATACCGGGGCATGGAAAGTCAACATGGGTAAACGATCTTTGCTGCCGCCTTGCCACACAGCACGGACTTAAAACGGCCTTCGCCTCTTTCGAGCAGCACCCAAGGCAAGACCACCTTCGCAACCTTCGTAAGTGGTTTATCAAAGGCAACCACCGATGGACCGCGCAGGAAATGAGCGCGGCGGACGCATGGATTGAAAAGCATTTTAGTTTTATTTATCCGACCGAGGCGCAAAGCGAAGAAGAGGATATTTCTTTGCCTTGGCTTTTGGAAAAGTGTGCGGCTTCTGTTGTGCGGCATGGCGCAAACGTCATTGTGGTCGATCCGTGGAACGAACTTGACCACGTTCGCAGGCGCGACCAGACCATGACGGATTACGTATCCGAGGCGATCAAGCGTTTCAAGCAGTTTGCGCGACTTTACAACGTGCATTTAATCATCGTAGCGCACCCAACAAAGCTTAAGGCAGAGAAGGACGGCAGGCTTTCGAGGCCAACGCTTTACGACATTTCTGATTCCGCGAACTGGGCGAACAAAGCGGACCTTGGGATTGTGATTTACAAGGACGGAACAGCAACGCATTTAGACCTGCAAAAGTCGCGTTACCATGAAATTTTAGGGAAACCAGCATCTGCGGAATACTCGTTCAATCCAATCATAAACCGCTTTGAATATGTAGAAATCTAACGGGAGAAAACGCAT
>RZZN01000414.1 GCA_009929855.1 Gammaproteobacteria bacterium | reverse complement strand
ATTTGCTGCACCAATTATCGTCATTGTTCCTGTATTTCGTACGCCTCGAACATGAGTATCCGTTACCGACGTGTTACCAATGGTTGCAGAATTAGAACCATTCCCGATTGCGTTATAGCCGATTACTATTTCGTTTTGTGCGTCGTCGGCGGAGGCTTTGGTGGAAGCACCTAAGTAGATAGAATAATCGCTTATAGTGTTTAATGTATTACCATTGGCTATAAATCGACCAGCATCACGACCAAATGCCACATTATATGTTCCTGTCGTATTCCCAAAAAGTGCCAAATATCCTATTGCGTTATTTTCGCTCCCTGTGGTATTATTTCGAAGCGATTTATAACCAATTCCAATATTATTTTCCCCTTCTGTATTACTATAAAGCGATTCTAATCCATTTCCAATATTATTGCTTCCTGTTGTATTGCTATAAAGTGCTGTATTACCATTTGCAATATTATTGCTTCCTGTTGTATTGCTATAAAGTGCTGTATTACCATTGGCTATATTATGATTTCCTTCGGTATTTGTATAAAGCGATCTATATCCATTTCCGAGATTAAAATCTCCACCAATATTGAAATAAAGTGCTTCTCTGCCAATAGCAGTATTATATAATCCTTCAGTATTCTGTCTAAGTGCTAAAGAACCAAGTGTACTGTTAGAATGCCCTGTAGTAATACTCGGTCCACTATTAAATCCAACCAATGTATTATAAGAACCTTGATTTACTGCCGTAGCTGTACTCCCCATGGTAAAATTACCAGCATTAACTCCTATAAAAGTATTATACCCAACAGGAACAGCCGTATCACCAGTCGGGTGCTTAAAGTTATGAATAAACCTATCTGAACCCTTATAAATAACCCCAGTGTTGGATGAGGTTGTGTTCTCTAACTTTATATCCCCAACAATGTCTAACTCCTGCGACGGAGCGGTCGTACCTATCCCAACCCGACCATTAGCGGTATCAATCGTTATCGCCGTAGCTCCACCGTCG
>RZZN01000413.1 GCA_009929855.1 Gammaproteobacteria bacterium | reverse complement strand
GCAGAGTTAATCGCTGGTCTGGAAGTAGCTTCTCAAGCTGACGCAGAAGCGGGAACAGATAACGACAAAATGATGACACCGTTACGGACTGCTCAGGCGATTACAGCTTTACAAGATGATGATATACCGTTGTCTTATTTAGATACTGATGATACTTTAGCTTCAGATAGCGATACTAAAGTGGCAAGCCAAAAAGCTGTTAAAACGTATATTGAAAATAATTCAGGACCTTTAAATAATTTAATTATCACAAGCGGCAGCGGAACAATTACAGCCCCAGATAGTGCTAACTACATGTTAATATCAGGTGTTGGAGCAGGAGGCGGTGGTGGTGGGGGCGAAAATAATTCTGGAAGTGTTGTTATGGATGGAGGTGGAGGTGGCGGAGGAGCTGGAGTAAAAGATTGTTTATTTCCTGTAATAGGTGGAAATAGTTATAATTATTCAATCGGAACGGGTGGGGTAGGAAGTAATTATATAACAGGTTATACTGGAAACACTGCCCAAGCAGGAGGAAACACAACTATTCAATATAACGGCGGAACACTGACTTTAGGTGGTGGCGGTGGAGGTAAAGCTGGATATGTTGGAACAACTCCTACCACTACTGGTGGAGCTGGAGGAAGCATATCTGGTATGTATACATCGGCTTATCCGCCAAATGTAGATTATGGAAAAGGAGCTTCTGGTGTTGCTGGTTCAACTACTGGAGCAGGAACTGGCTCTCAAGGCGGTGCAGGTAAATATTGGGGAGCAACAACGAGTGCTGATGCAAATGGCAATTATGGTTCTGGCGGCGGCGGTGAAACGGAAAATCCACTTGATAAAGGCGGTGATGGTGCTAATGGTTTTCTTTCTATTACTTTTATAAAATCAGAAAGCTTGCCATAACACATAGGGGCGGAGGAACATCTGGAGCTGGTGGTGATGGTTTTGTTTTAGTAGCTTGGTAAAACTAAGGAGATATTATGAAAATAGTTGAAATTGAAAAAATATCGGATAC
>RZZN01000064.1 GCA_009929855.1 Gammaproteobacteria bacterium | reverse complement strand
CGGTGACCTGCAGGCAGCCTGCGCGCGGCTGGAGACGGCGGTGCGGTCCGGGCGCTTGGATGCCCAGACGCGTGTCGCGGTGGATCAGGAGCTCGCGCGAGTGCTGAACGCGATCGCCAGCTTGCCCGCGATCGACCAGTGTCACCAAGACCCAGCGGTCCAACCGTCGTCGGGCACGCGGGTCGTGGATCGCGCGTCCGTCGGCGAGGTCCTCGCCAGCTTGGCGCGGCTACTCGCGAGCGGCGAGCTTGCGGTGTTGAGTCGGCTAGAGGCGGAGCGCGCACTGTTGGAGCACGCCGGCCTGACCAACGAGGTGCAAGCCATCCGGACCGCCCTCGATGACTATGATTTCGAGGCAGCGCAGGCGGTCATTGACCGCATCGCAGCGGATTGGGGTGTGGCGGATGAGTCTTCAGGCGCTTCCCGCACGGCGCCGTAGGATCGACCTGGTCGAAGGGGCCGACGGCATCACGGGGTTCGGCGGGATGCACTTCGCTTTTCTGGGCTTCCGCCAGTTGATCTGGCTCGGCTCGAATTCGACACCGAGGATGCGTCAGGCATGCCAGGGCGGCGCGCCCGCGCGTCCCATGCGCTCCTGGATGGTCACCCGCGTGAGGGTAAGGTCGGCGAGGTTGCTCGCCTGCATCTTCTTCATCACCCGGGCGCGATGGTACTCCGCGGTGCGGACGCTGATCCCGAGCGCGTCGGCCACCATCCGGTTGGTCTTGCCGGCGGTGATGGATTGGAAGACCTGCTGCTCGCGCGGTGTCAGGCTGAGGTAGAGTTGCAGCAGTTGATCCGCCGCGGCGTCCGGCGCGTGCGTGACGCCGGCTTGACTCAAGGTGTTCTGGACCAACTCGAGGACGGCTTGAGGATTGAGCGGCTTGCAGATGAAGTCGACCGCGCCGAGCTTCATGGCACGCACGGCCATCGGGATGTCGCCGTAAGCCGTGATCACGATGGTGGGGATGTCGATGCCCGCCTCGCGCAGACGCTCGAGCAGCGTCATCCCGCTGATTCCGGGCATGCGCACATCGGCGAGCAGACAGGCCGGACGGCTCTCCTCCAGCACGCCGGAGCGCAACAGCTCCTCCGCGCCGGAGAAGGCGGTGGCCTGGATGGATACCGATTCCAATAGCATGCGGAGTGCATCGCGCAACGCCGGGTCGTCATCGACGATGTAGGCGATAGGTTCGGTGCTCATGTTGATTTCCTCGTGCTCATCATGGCTCGACCATCGGTGTGCAATCCCTTCGCGCCAGGCAGGGCGCTCATGCGGGCCGAGGACGGCAAGGTCGGAGATTATCCCAGAAAGCGCGTGTCACCACGAAGGGCGCCAAGTGACTTCGAGACGAGTGCGTGAACAGTCTCCCTGGCGCGCATGTCCAGATCAGGGGCACCTGTGCCATCCTGCGCCAAGACGCGCGCTTGATGACCCTTCAGCGCGGATGCCGGGCATGCAGATCGTGCGGATGGGCTAATCGCTCGCCCTCGTCGGATCGGCTGGGGCCAGGACATGACGCAAACGCTCGAGGATCTTGCTTGCCTGCTGCACCTGCTCATCGATCCCCTTGAGCGCGTCGTGAAGGAGCGCGCTCGGCATCGGTGAACGGGCGGCCAGCGTGCGCGCCGCCACGGCGTAGCACCCCGCCGAGCTCAAGGGTTGTGCCAGGTCGTGCATGAGCGAGGCAATGCTCGACCCGGTGTCGCCATCTTCTGGGGTCATCACCAGTTGGGCGGGCGAGTCGAGTCCGATTGGCCGCTCCAATGGCGGCGCCGTGCGTGCAGCGGCAGGTGGCTGGATGCGTGCCGCGGACGGTCGCAGCAGCGCATCGAGGACATCGAAGGGCACCGGTTTGATCAGATGCTGATCGAATCCGGCCGCCATGGAGCGTTGTCGATCCGCCGTTTCCCCCAGCCCGGTCATGGCGATCAAGCGGATGCCATCCCACTCGGGGCGGGCGCGGATGCGGCGTGCTACGGCATGACCGTCGAGATCGGGCATGCCGATATCCAGGATCACGACCTCGGACGGGGCCTCCTCGAGCAGCTTCAGCGCGGCGCGTCCATCATCGGCGACGCGGACCGTCGCGCCCTTGAGCGTGAGGAGCTGGGCGAGACTCCTGGCGGCATCCTGGTTGTCATCGACGACCAGGATACGTCGCCCCCGCGAGCCCGCCACGCCCGGGCCGGACAGGCGTGTCACCTGGTCGCTCGCTGGGCGCGCGCCCTGAGCGCTGGGGAGGTAGACGTGCATCTCGCTGCCTTGGCCAGTGCCCGCGCTGAAGGCCTCGACGCGACCGCCATGCAGCTCGACGAGCTGGCGCACCAGGGTCAAGCCAATCCCCAGCCCGCCTTGCAGCCGTGTCGGGGAGACTGGACCCTGGGCGAACAGATCGAACAGGCGTGGCAACATCTCCTGCGCGATGCCCACTCCGGCATCACGAACCGTGACCTTGATGCCCTCCGGGTGGGGCTGGGCCAGGATCTGGATCTCCTGGCCCGGATCGGAATATTTGATCGCATTGTTGAGCAGATTGCCGAAGATCTGCGCGAGCCGCACCGGATCACCCTCCAGCCACGTGGGGTCCCGCGGCAGCTCGACCGTCAGCCGTTGGCCGGACAGTTCCAGGAAGGGGCGCGCGGTCTCGACCACGGTGTCGATCACGGTGGCCAGGGCCACGTGCTCCTTGCGCAGATCGATCTTGCCATGGGTGATGCGCGAGACCTCCATCAGGTCATCGACCAGGCGCACCAAGTGTGCGAGCTGGCGCTCCATCATCGCGCGGGCCTCCTCGGCGGTCGCTGTTCCGATGCCCGCCAGACGCAGGATCTCGAGTGCATTGCGAATCGGTGCCAGTGGATTGCGCAGCTCGTGCGCGAGGGTCGCGAGAAAGGCGTCCTTGCGTCGATCGCTCTCGCGCAACTCACGCGCCGACTGCGCCGCATGCTCGCGGGCGACCAGTGCCTGGGACATCAGCTCGAGTGCCTCGGCCCGTGATTCGCGCAGTGCCTGCTGGTGATCTCGTAGCTGCGCGAGGAGCGCTTGATCGGCCTCGAGTCGACTCAGGTCGGTCCCGACCAGACAGATCATGGAGCCTTCCGGCCGGGGGAGGCGACTCGCCCAGAGATGGACCGGGACCTCGGCCCCGGCGGTGGCGCGAAAGACCACGCGGTCGTCGGCGGTTCCCGTGCCTGAGTCATCCAGGAGTCGGCGCAGACGTGCCAGATCGCGGGGGGCGATCAGCTCCTCGATCCGGTGTCCCAAGAGGTTGCTGCGGCCGCGCTCGAGGAGTGCCGCGGCACGGTCGTTGGCGTAGAGTATGAGCCCATCGGTCGAGATGGCGAGTCCCATCTCGTTCATGGTCTCGACCATGAGTCGATGCAGGTTCTCGGTTTCCATGAGCGAGAAGACCCGATCACCCTGACTGCCGGTGACGATCACGGCGTCGACCTCGCCCTCGCGAATCGCGCGCAAGGCGTCCTCGGCCTCTTCCAGGCGTGCGCGCAGCTCTCGGTTCTCCCTGCGCAGACGCACCGCCATCCGCTTCAAGGCCAGACTCCGATCGTCGGTCACACCGTCTATCATCGGCTTAGACCAGGGGGTTTGAGATGTCGTCCCTGGCTTTCAGGTCGAGCCCGACCAGCACCCGTTGGGTATCGGCCATGTCACCGATCAGGCGCCGCAATGGCAGTGGCAGGCGTTTGATCAGGGTTGGGGCGGCCACGATTTGCTCGCGCTTGGCCGCGGACGGCTGCTCATAGATGTCGACCACCTCGAGCGAATACTGACCCTGCAGATGCCGCTCGCAGACCTCCTTCACGGATTGGATCGCGATCACCGAGCGCGGCGTGAGGCTCGCGACATAGAGGGTCAGGACATAGGCCGGCGCGGAGGAATCGCATGGTCTCGTGCCAGGGTTGTGCCGCTCCTCGGAGCGCGAATCAGGCGGGGGCGGCTCATGCGTCGAGGGGGGCAAGCGGATGGCGGTCATGGTTGATCCCCAGGGCGTTGGTTTGCCGGTTATCCGCGTGGACGAAGGTCCAGGCCGACGAGTACCTTCTCTGTGTTGGAGAGGTCGCCAATGATCTTGCGCACGGGTTCCGGGAGCTTGCGCACGAGGGTTGGCACGGCCACGATCTGGTCGCCCCGTGCCAGGGTCGGGTTCTCGAGGAGGTCGATGATCTCGATCTCGTAGCGACCGGCGAGATGGGTCTCGCAGAGTGCCTTCAGGTTTTCACAGGCGCGCAATGAGCGTGGATTCTGTCCGGCGACATAGAGTCGCAAACACCAACCCTCCGCCTCCTCTGGATCCGGCAGCCTGCTGTCGATGGCCGTCATGCCGCTGGTTCCCGGAGGTTGCTGGGGAGGTCGATGAGTGAGATGCCACTGTCTTCGATCAAGAGTTCGCGAGCCTGGTGCGAATGCGCCATCCCGCGACTCTTCAGCACATCGATCAAACGGCGGCGCGTCCCCTTCACATTCGCCATGCGCAACAGCAGCCAGGTGTCGATCAGTGAGCTCACCCCCTCGTCGGTCCTTTCCCATGCGGTCGGATCCGTGCCTTGTGTCAGGCCGGTGAAGAGTGCCGTGATCTCGGCGCCCTTCAGAAAATCGATGATCCGCGTCAACATGATCCTCACCTCGAGGGGCTCGCCGATGGCCGTGAAGCTGGTGATCGGGTCGAGGATCACCGCATCGGGCCGAACCGAGCCGACGAGCTTGTGCAGACGCACCAGGTGGTTCTCCAGTCCGTAGAGGGTCGGGCGCACGGCATGGCAGTGGAGCCGACCGCTTTGCAAGTGAGTGGCGAGGTCGAAACCGATCGAGGCCATGTTGCGGAGGATCTGGTCCGGCGATTCCTCCGATGACCAATGGAGACATCGGCCACCTTGGCGGCAGATGCTGTCGGCGAGGGCGATGGCGAGACTGGTCTTGCCAGCGCCCGAGGTGCCAGACACCAGGATACTGCTGCCCTTGTAGTAGCCACGCCCACCGAGCATTTCGTCGAGCTCCGCGATCCCGCTCGACACGCGCTCGCGCGAGACCCGGTGATCGAGACCCACTGAGCTGATCGGCATCACGCTGAATCCCTGCTCATCGATCAGGATCGGATATTCGTTGGTGCCGTGTCGGGAGCCACGATACTTGTAGATGCGAAGGCGTCGCGTGGCCACCTGGTTGGAGACCCGATGATCCAGGAAGATCACGCAGTCGCTCACGTATTCTTCCAGTCCATGGCGTGTCAGCGTCTTTTCACCGCGCTCGGCCGTGATGACCGCGCTCACCCCTTGCGCCTTGAGCCAACGAAACAGTCGCCGCAGCTCACCGCGCAGGATGGCCTCGCTCGGGATGGCCGCGAACAGTGCATCCAGACCATCCAGGGCGACACGTCGTGCCCCGACCTCGGCGATGGCACTGCCCAGACGCACGAAGAGCCCTTCCAGATCATAGTCACCGGTCTCCTCGATCTCACTGCGCTCGATCTCCACGCAGTCGATGGCGACCCGTCCTTGATCGATCAAGGTATCCAGGGCGAAGCCGAGCGAGGTCACATTGGCGATCAGCTCGCCCGCGCTCTCCTCGAAGGCCATGAAGACCCCTGGCTCGTCGAAGTCACGCGCACCGCGCACGATGAACTCCATCGCGATCAGCGTCTTGCCACACCCTGCCGCACCCGCCACCAAGGTTGGACGGCCCAGTGGTAGACCGCCGTCGGTGATCTCGTCGAGGCCACGGATTCCGGTTGGGCACTTGCTGATGCCCGCGACGAATGCTTCTTGGTCGGGTTGGGTCATGCGCTGTGGCTCGCTCATCGGGGTATCCCTGACCTGGTTGAACGCAATCACGGCTCGGAATCCAGGCCATCGCGTCAGGATGCCCCGGAGCGAGTCCGCTCCCCTCGATTGTAGGCCAATCCGTGCGAATTCGAGTCGCCTTTTGCAGCGGGAGCGTCGCTCGATCCACCGCGACAGATGCGCTCCAGAGCCCAGCTCATCCGTGCGTAAAATTTTCTTGACATTCGTTCGTGTCAAGTTAGACTGACACGTAAGATTACTGATGTAATCTAGCAATTCACTAGTTTGATACCGAAAAGATACGATTCTTCACGACTGGTTTCATCTAGTGATCACTTGCAGGCTTCTCGTGCGGTTGTCCGACACGGGTATCTACAGCCGAATCCTCGGATTCGGCACCATCGACAGATTGGAGGCAATGCCGTGGCTGATCAGACAAGTCTTTCGGGTCTCACCGAGCAACAAGCGAAAGAGTTTCATGAGCAGTTCAAGATCACCTATAGCGCATTCGTCGGGATTGCTGCGGTCGTGCACCTTTTCGTGCTCGCGGCCAACCCCTGGTTCTAGGCCCTGATAGGAGAGCCTCATGAGCGTGTTCGATTACAAGCCTCTCGAGCAGGACTATCGGTTCTGGTTGGTGGTGAATCCGGCAACCTGGCTGATTCCCATCCTGATCGCGGTTCTGGCGATTGCCCTGGCCGTCCATGCCTATGCCTGGTCGCTGGGCATCGGGTTCGATCCGGTGGCGCCGGCTGAGGTGGCCCCGGTTGCCGTCGAGGCCGCGCCCGCCGCGGCTGAGTAGTCGGGTCTGGTGGACGCCCTGGCGCTGCGCGACGGGGCGCCTGGTTCGACGGGTCTTTCCCACATCCGATTCGGAGATCATTGATGGCCGATCAATCATTGTCGGGCCTGACCGAGCAGCAAGCGAAGCAGTTCCATGAGCAGTTCAAGGTGACCTTCAGTGCTTTCGTCGGCATCGCGGCCCTGGTGCACCTGTACGTCTTCGCCATCAATCCTTGGTTTTAACCCTATCTGAGCCTTCGAGGTGAATGTCATGAGTGAGAACAAGAAACCCAAGAACCCGGAAGACGATTGGAAGGTCTGGCTCGTCGTCAATCCTGCCAAATGGCTGATGCCAATCCTCTTCACGGTCCTCGTGGTGGTCTTGATCGTCCATAGCTATGTGATTTCACTGGGCTACGGATTCTAGTCAGACCGTTCGACGGCGGAATGGTCGGCACCGCGCCGCCCCCGCCGAGTGAGTCAGTGTCACAAGGACAGGCTCGGACGGTGGGTGCGGCATGACGACTCACCACTCCGAGCGTGACCATGCAGAGCAGCGAACGCCGACAGAGTGGGCGTTTCTGGCGGGGCAGGATGCCCCGCCATGCTGGGCCGACATGGCGTCCAGCCGAGGGCGCGAGTCTGCCGATGAGGTGACCGCTGTCAGCGGATTGCACCCATGCCTCGATGCGTGGGCCATCCCAGCCTCGGTGTTGGCTGGGACGGAGGCGGCGAGGGTGCAATCCGCTACCAGTCACAGGTAGCGATTTCGCTCGGATATCTTTCTCTGCTAGGAGAATTGGAGCGAGTGTCGTCGGCGCTCGCTCCTATTTTTTCTCTCCCGATTCGACGCTGTGCGCATCGCTCGATCCGCTGGCGCTCGGCCATCTCCACTGGCATCGTCTCCGCACGGGATGGGTTATCATTCCCCGCCGCCGCGCGCTGGCACCGCGGGTCGAGTTGGCGGCGACCAGGTCTACAGCTCTCATGCATCCCTCGTTTTTTGACGACCCGATGGCCGACCCGCGCCAGTGGGATCGATCCCCGTTGCGGCGGATTCGCCGTGGCGAGCGCATCGCCCATCTGTTGACAGCAGTTTCATTCATCCCAACGCTCACTGGAGCTCTCTCATGACCAGGCTCGCTCGTCCGCCCGCCTTGTTCATGCTCGCGCTCTGGCTCCTCTGGTCGCCTGATCAGATGGTCCAGGCGGCGGGGCAGGCCGAATCATCCAGGCCCCGCATCGGTCTGGTGCTCAGCGGTGGTGGAGCGCGCGGTGCCGCCCATATCGGTGTGCTCAAGGTCCTGGAGGAGTTGCGGATCCCGATCGATGTCCTGGTCGGGACCAGTATGGGCTCGCTGGTCGGTGGTGGCTACGTGGCCGGCTTGTCCCCGTCCACGCTGGCCGAGCGGGTCACCTCGGCGGACTGGGACGCGCTCTTCGATGACGACCCGCCGCGTCGGGATTGGCCCGTCCGGCGCCAGGACAAGTCATTCGAGCCGACCTGGGATTTCACGGTCGGGATCCGCGATGGTCGGCTCAAGCTCCCCAAGGGGATCATCGCGGGCCAGCAGGTCCAGTTGTTCTTGAGCGATCTGACCCAGGGTGTCGAGCGCATCCACGACTTTGATGCGTTGCCGATCCCATTTCGTGCGGTGGCCACCGATCTGGAGAGCGGTGGCATGGCCGTGTTCGACCGCGGGCCATTGGCGGTGGCATTGCGGGCCAGCATGTCGGTACCGACAGTGTTCTCGCCAATGGAATGGGATGACCATCTGTACGTGGATGGCGGCTTGGTGCGCAACCTGCCGATCGATGTGGCCCGCGGGCTTGGCGCCGAGGTCATCATCGCGGTGAACCTGGGATCGGGGTATCTGCCACGGGATCAGCTCGATGATCTCTTCGGCGTCTTCAACCAGATGATTGCCATCCTGACCGAGCAGAACGTGCAGACATCCCTGCGCGAGCTGGAACCCGAGCGTGACCTGCTGATCGTCCCCGAGCTCGGCGACATCAACTCAACGGACTTCAAACGCGCGGCCGAGGCCATCGCGGCGGGCGAGACCGCCGCGCGCCAAGCCGCATCCCGGCTCGCCCGTTACAGTCTCGATGAGACCGCTTACGCGGCCTGGCGCGAAGGGCGTTTCGGCCGTCCGGTCCAGCCGCCGCGCCAGGTCGGCGAGGTGCGTATCGACGGCCTCACGGGTGGGTGGATGAGCACTGGGCTCTTCAGTGGTCTGACCGAGGCGCAGCTCGAGCGTCCGCTCGAGCGCGATGCACTGGTCGGGGACATCCAACGTCTGTATGGGCGTGGTGATTTCGAGCGCCTCAGTTATCATCTCGAGTCGCTCGACCCTGACTCTGATCGCTTGGTCGTCGACGCACTCGAGAAGAACCAGGGGCCGGGCTATCTGCGCTTCGGACTGAGTCTGAGCCAGGACAACAGGGGTGACAATCGCTTTGGCCTGCGGGGAACCTATGAGCGAGACTGGGTCAATCGGCTGGGCGCGGAATGGTGGACCGAGCTCACCATCGGCAATGCGCCGGGACTCTCCACCGAGCTCTATCAGCCCTTGACCCTCGATCGGCACGCCTTCATTGCTCCACATCTGAGTCTTGACCTGACCCCCGTCAGCATCTTTTTCGAGGATCAGCGGGTGGCCCGTTACGACGTGAGCCGCGGACGGCTCGGGGTGGATCTTGGCGCCACGCTCGGTGGCACGGAGGTGCGCCTTGGTCCCTATCTGGGGCTCAGCCGTGTCACGCTCGACACCGGCACGCCCGAGCTGCCCGAGGGCGGGCTGCGCGACAGCGGGATTCGCGGCCGGATCCTCCATGACCGGCTCGACAGTCCAGGCGCGCCGAGCTCTGGGACGCGAATCGCACTCACTGTCCTGAATCCACTGCATGCGCTCGGCGCGGATCTGCAATACTCACGCATTGCGCTCGATGCCGAGGCCGCGCTCAGCCGGGGTGCCAATATCTTCCAGCTCAAGCTCAAAGGTGGGGCCGGGCTCGGGGATCTGATGCCTTATTTCGACCAATTCACGCTCGGCGGCTTTCTCAATCTCTCGGGTTACGCCAACGAGCAGATCCGCGGCAACGACAAGCTGTTCGGTGCCTTGATCTACTCCCGCCGGATCGCCTCGCTGACCCCGCCGTTGGGACGTGGTCTCTATCTCGGCGCTTCGCTCGAGGGCGGCTGGCTGTCGGATGGCATCATCCAGGATCCTGTCAGTGGTGAGCGAGTGACATTGAGCACCAGCTCGTTCCACTCGGGTGGGAGTCTCTTCTTCGGCTCGGACACCTGGATCGGGCCAGCCTATTTGGCACTGGGCCTCACGGGCACCGGGGAGAGTACCTTCTATTTGATGATCGGCAAACCCTGAGGACCTCGGAGCATCACGGATTCGTCAGGCCGGCAGGGAATGCCGATATCCAGTCCACAATGACGCGATCCGCCAATGAGACAAGCCACCCTCGGTCTTCGGGTTCTGGCAATCCCTGCCGGAACGGCGATGCTGATGGCGCTGATCACTCGGCCTTGCCTCGGCCGCCCAAGGACGTGCGCGCCAGAGCTCGGCAAGCCGCGTGCGCCATGCGGGTGTCCGGACTGGCCGCGGCGCTAGCGTGGATGGTGTCGCGAGTGTCTTGCGGCGTCCCCGGCCGGGTCCATCGAGTCTCTGCTGGCCCGGTCGCGGGCGCTCCTTGACCAGGTCGTGCCACCAATAGTTGAGGCTGGTGCGCATCATCCAGTTCACGAGTCGCGCATTCAGGCGGCACACCGGCATCGGTGTCTGCGCCGGCTCTGACCAGGGCCAGCTCAGACCATATGTCATGGGCGTCACACGCCGCCCGGGCGGCACCTTCGCTCGTTTCGGTGTTCTCTGACGCGGCGCGACGGGCACTGACGGGGACGGGGCGGTCAAGTGACTCGGTTGCAACAGACCTTGAATGCGTGCAACCAGGGCCTGCGCGTCCAGCCGTTGCGGATCGAAATGGACCACCAACGAGGCGCAAGACTGGTTGAGGCGCACCTGCTGAATGGCCGCGTGGCCCTCCAGCTGCGTCGTCAAGGTCAGTGCGAGCGCTGGATCACCCGCAACAGCGGGAATCTTGAGTCGGACACGGCCAGACACTTGGTGGCGAATCTGAATCATTGTTTGGACTCCGCCTCGTCAGGATCAGTTGCAGGACATTATATTGAGAACTATTCCTATTTGCAACCGGTGTCCTGACCCGTGCGGTCAAGCGCGCGCCAGGGTGACCGATGTGGTCTGGAGGCAGTGACCGCGACCTCGGGTCGGCGCGATGCCGCAGTCATCCCCGATCTCGGTCGAGGTGACTCCAGCGTCGCGCCACCCGCCCCGTACCCACACTCCGGATGATGCGCGTGCCACGTCGTCGACGACGGTGAAGGCAAAGCTGCGGACCCGCGGATTGAAGCTATCGTTGTGGACCAGCCATCACCGAGGCATCGGTCTTGATGAAATACAGCGGGTAGTCTTGCGGCAGGTGGAAGGTGGGTTGACCGGAGAGGCTGGTGAGCCCGACCGGCTCGCACGCCCTCTTGCTCTGACCCGATTCATCCCGGCCGGTCGCTCAGGATGCTCAATGCGCGGTCGAAATCGAAATTCTCGATCGCACGCGCGAGCGTGACCTGCTCGCGGCCCAGGATCTGGCGCAAGGTCTCGGCATGATGCTCCGCCCAGTCCCGGGCGCCGGGGTCACCATGCTCCAGACGCTGTTGGAGCTCCTCTAGGATCTCTTGCACGCTGAGCGCGTCGCTGTCTGAGTCATCCGATGTCGGGGGTGCATCGAGTCTCTCCGGGGCGCCCTCGATCTCGTGCAGGTCCGTCTTCAGCTCGCTCAGCAATGCGCTCAGCGCGGCAGCGAGTGCCAGCAGCTGTGCGCTCGTCGCGGAGCTCTCCCGGCCGTTGCGCGCGTCCTCGATCAGGCTGCGCTCGAGTGTCTCGGCGAGCTCCTGGATCAACGTCGCCCCGAGATGGCCGGCGATGCCCTTCAGACTATGGGCGAGACGCCGTGCCTGCTGCCAATCCGCGTCGTCGATCGCCCGACGAATCTCGCTTGGGGTTTCTTCCTGCTGGCTGACGAACTGTCCGAGCATGGCACGATAGAAATCGAGCTTGCCCAGGTGACGCTTGAGCCCCAGTGCCATGTCCAGCCCCATGATGGCGCGCGGGAGCGCGGGCTCGGTGCCGCTCGGCGGGTGGGGTCGGGCAGTGCTCTCGCCCCACGGGGTATCGCCGCCTTGGGGGGTCTCGATCCAGCGCAGCAGGGTCCGCCAGAGCTGCTCCGGGTCGATCGGTTTGGCAATGAAATCATTCATCCCGGCGTCCAGACAACGCTGACGGTCCTGCTCCAGCGCGTTCGCGGTCATCGCCAGGATGGGCAGGTCGGCGAGCTCGGGCTGCTCGCGGATGCGACGGGTGGCCTCCAGTCCGTCCATCACCGGCATCTGCATGTCCATCAGGACCAGCGCGAAAGACTCGCCGCCACGCAGCCGCTCCAGCGCCTCGCGACCATGACTGGCGGTGGCGACCGCGAACCCGGCATGCTCCAGGATCTCACGCGCGACCAAGCGATTGATCTCATTGTCCTCGACCAGGAGTAGACGCGTCCCGCGCAGGGCGCTCGAGCGGGATTCACGCTCATGCGGGGCGTTCGAATCCTGGGTCTCGACGCCCGTGCGCTCGCCCTGGAGCGCGTTCAGGATGGCATCGAACAGCTCGGATGGCGTCACCGGTTTGTGAATGATCCGCTTGATCCCGGCGTGCTCGGCGGCCTCGCTCGGGGCGTCCTGACCCAAGGCGGTCACCATCAACAGGCGCGGCTGATGCCGCACCGCCAGTGCTCGGATGGCCTGGGCCGTTTGTAATCCGCTCCAGCCGGGCATCTGTTGATCGAGACAGACCACGGCGTAACTCGCTCCGTCCTGATCCGCACGAGCCACGGCGGCGGCCGCGGCTTGACCGTCGGCGACAGCGTCCACCCGGAAGCGCAGATGCTCCAGGATCCTGGCCAAGACCAAACGGGTCTGCTCGTGGTCATCGACGACCAGGATCCGCTGACCAAGCAGATCGTCATGCAGCCGCGGTCTGGGCTCGGCCGTCGTGCCGCGGCTCACCCAGGCGGTGAACCAGAAGGTGCTCCCCTCGCCGGGGCGGCTCTCGACACCGGCCTCGCCGCCCATGAGCTCGGTCAGACGCTTGACGATCGACAACCCCAGCCCGGTGCCGCCATATTGGCGGGTCGTCGAGGAGTCGCCTTGCTCGAAGGGGGTGAAGATCCGTGTCTGTTGCTCCGGGGTCATCCCGATGCCGGTGTCGTGGACGCTGAAGTGCAGGAGCAGGCGCTGGCCTTCTTCCCGCAGCAGCTCGACGCGCACCAGGATCTCGCCGCGCTCGGTGAATTTCACCGCGTTGTTGGCGTAGTTGATGAGGATCTGACCGAGTCGCAAGGGGTCGCCGTGCAACCACGTCGGAACCTGTGGCGCGATCTCGAAGATCAGCTCCAGACCCTTTTCGGCGGCCTTCTCCCCGATCAGGCTCCCGAGGTTGCTCAAGAGTCCATCCAGGACAAAATCGGTCTGCTCCAGGTTGAGCTTGCCGGCCTCGATCTTGGACAGGTCCAGGATGTCGTTGATGATGCCGAGCAGATGCTGGCCGGAGGATTGGATACGGGTCAGATAGCCCAGTTGCTTGGTGGTCAGCTCGGTCTTGAGCGCCAGATGGGCCAGGCCCAGGATGGCGTTCATGGGGGTGCGGATCTCATGGCTCATGTTGGCCAGAAACTCGGACTTGACCCGCGCGGCGGATTCCGCTAACTCCTTGGCCTCGCGCAAGGCCTCGGCCGTGGCATGCTCCTGCTCGATGTCCACGATGATGCCCAGAACCCCCTTGAGCGGTTGCTCGGGGTCGAGCAGTCGACTCGTCACCCGCGCCCAGAATCGCGTCTGGTCCTGGCGTGTCAGGCGGATCTCGTGACTGTTGTGCTCGCCGCGCTTGAGCCGGCGCCAAGACTCGGCCGTGGCTTGCGGGTCCGGGTCGTCGATGCCACCGCAAAGGCTCAAGGACAATCCGATCAGCGCGCCCGGCTCATAGCCGAGCAGCTCCTCGAGCCGGCGGTTGCAGCGCAGGATGACACCCTGTCTGGCCAGCACGATGCCGACGGGTACCGAGTCGAAAAGTGTGCGCTGCTCCCCGACCAGCTTTTCCAGATTCGCGGTCGTGCTGCGCAACTGTGTGGTCCGCTCCTCCACGAGCTGCTCGAGTTGGTCTTGGTAGCGGAGGATCTCACGGGTCCGCCGCCCCACCAGTCGACGCAGCGAGAGCACCCAGAGCAGGAGCAGCACCGCCATGCCCAGGAGTGCGGCAGTGGCGATCCCCAGAGGCTTGATCCAGACGGTCCAGTCGGTGCGCTCGCCGAGCCATTTGCGATCCAAGGCCGCCCGCTCGGCGGTCGAGATCGCCTTCATGCCATGCAAGACCAAGGCGCGGGTCGCGCTGTCGCCCTTGCGCACGGCCCAGTGCGCGGCGCCGCGATAGAGCTCGAAGGCCTTGATGAACTGGCGATGCTGGCCCCGCTGGTAGAGATAATAATCGGCCGGATATTGGTCGAGACAAAAGAGCTTGATCTCTTCGGCGACGGCCGCGTCGAGCAGGGCGGCATAATTGGGATAGGTCGCCAGGGTCTCGATCCCCTGTTGCTCGAGCTGGTTGATACAGGCATCGTCCGCCTGAACGCCAACCCTGAAGCCGCGCAGATCGGCGACTTCGGTGATCCCGGTGATCGAGCGATGCGCGAAGATGGCCACCGGCAGCTCGGCATGGACGCTGGAAAAGTCATAGAGCAGCTCGCGCTTGGCGGTGCGATAGATCATGTCGATGACATCCGCCTCGCCGCGCAGCAGACGTGCTTGGGCCTCGCTCCATTGGATGGCGGTCAACTGGACCGGCACGCCGGTCTTTTCGGACCAGAGCTGCCAGAGATCGACCAGATAGCCACGGGTCTCGCCCGCGGTATCCTTGAACAGATAGGGCGGAAAGTTCTCGTCCGAGACCACGCGCAGCTCGCGCGGCGCGGCCTGGACCGTGATCGCGAAGAGGATCAGTAGGAGGGGCAGGGGCCAGCGGAGGAGGGCTGGGATCGACATCCGGCCGGCGTCTCGCAGCAGCGGGCCAGCATGCGGATGCGCATGTCGAGATGGCGCCCCTCCTGCCCTGGTGACACCGTCCCGAGCGGGATGGGGACAGTCGTCAAGTGTTTGAGATGGTCTGTGGATCAACCGATGTGGCGTGCGCATTGAGCAGCGTGAAGGTGTGCTCCAGTGTCGCACGAATCTCGCGCTCGCGGTCGACGGCGAAGGCTAGAAAGGCCTTGGCGATGGTCGAGAGCTCGCGCCCCTTGGGATGGACCAGATACCAACTGCGCTCGATGGGGAAGCCTTCGACATCCAGCATGGCCAGTCGTCCGGCCCCGCCGTCCAGGGTGAGCGTGTGCGCCGAGAGTGCCGAGATCCCAAGACCGGCGATGATCGCATGCTTGATCGCCTCGTTGCTTCCAAGCTCCATGCGTACTCGAGGGCGTAGACCCTGTTGGGTGAAGATACGCACGATCGAGTCGCGGATCCCCGAGCCTGGCTCGCGCAGGATGAAGCGCTCCTCGGCCAGACGCGCCAGGCTGATCTGGGATTGACCGACGAGTGGGTGGTCGGTCCGCGCCAGGATGATGAGCGGATTGGGCGCCAGGTAGGTCGCCTCCACCTCACTGCCACTGTTGCTCGGCTCCCCGAAGATATAGAGGTCATCGTCATGGGCCGCCATGCGCTCGATGATCCGGATTCGATTGGTGACCTTGAGTGCGACGTCGATTCCAGGGAATTGCTCGCAGAAGGCCCCGAGGATCTCGGGGGCGAAATATTTGGCGGTGGTGACGACCCCGAGTCGCAAGCGGCCACTGCGCAATCCCTTGAGGTCCGCGAGCTTGATCTCGAGATCACCGAGCGTGCGCAGGATACTCCGACAGGCGCTGAAGACCTCGCGTCCGGCATCGGTCGGCTCCACATTGCGCCCAACCTGGAGAAACAAGGGCATGCCGACCGTATCGGTCAGCTTCTTGATCTGCATCGAGACCGTCGGTTGAGTGAGGAACATCTCCTCGGCGGCCCGGGTGAAGCTGCCCAGACGAACGATCGCCTCCAGGAGTTGAAGCTGGCGAAGCGTGGCATGACGCACGAAACGGTTGACGGTCTCGCCGTGGAGCGAGACCTCAGCTCGATCGTTAGAACGATTCAAATGACGACTCCGTGATCGGCCTGGACGCGGTACGATTGTACCAAGACGGTGCGTTGTATCGTCCGCGACCGGACTAATCGGGCCAGACTCGGCGCCGTTGTGTGAAATGGGGCGATTCGGGTGTGGCCGAGTCGATGGCCTGTTGCGCTGGACGCCGCGGCGTGGCGATCAAGCGCGGGCGGGTCGGTGCGGTTGCCTCGCGCGTGGGCGTGCTCGTGCCTCGGGCTGTCTTGGCCGGTGCTGGTGCTGGTTTGACCGCGACCGTCTCGGGCGGCGGGCTGTCCACGGGAGTGTTCTCTGGCGTCACTTGGTCACTCATGGATGATTTGCTCGGGTGTCATCAGGGCGTCCAATGCCTCCGCGTAGCGCCGTTGGGACTGGCCGATCTCGCTCGCCCCCTCTTCGGCATGGAGTGTGATGTTGACATAGGTGCGCCCGAAGCTCATGTCCGGGTATAGACCCATGTCCTCGGACACGCCGGCGGCGCGGTCGAGGAAGTCGCGGGTCGATGCGTAATCCACGAACTCGATCCGCCGCTCCAATCGGGGCGGGCGTTGTCGGAAGTGCCAATCGGGATGCATTCTCTTGTGATTCCTCAGAAATAGGCGCGCTCGGCCGGATTGCGATTGAGCGGAACACCCAGGGCGGCGAGCCAGTCCTGGAGCTCCAGGGCATGGCGCTCCTCGTCATCGAGCAATCCTTGAAAGAAATCGGCATTGACCTGATCGCCGTTGCGCAGACAAAAGAGTGTCGCCTCACGGTAGAGCGCGATGATCTCGTTCTCGAGCACTGCGTCCTGACGCAGCAGGTCGACCAGGTTGCGGGCCACCCCGGCTGGTCTAAGCTGCGAGGCATTGGGCGCGAATCCCAATGCCAGCATGCGTTGGGTGATGCGCTCGGCATGGCGCAGCTCTTCGACCGTCTCCTCGCGCAGCCGCGCGGCGGCCTCTGACAGGCCCCAGGCCTCAGCGAGCGAGGCCTGGGTCATGTACTGCTGCACCGCGGAGAGCTCAAGGCTCAAGGCCCGACCCAGATAGCCCAAGGTACGAGGATGAATGCGTGCCGGTCTCATGTCGCGGGACCTTTGCCGCCGGTTTCAGGCGGCGTCAAGGGGCTGAGTGCAGAGGCGATCAATCGGCCGTGGACATCGCCTTGCCGAGGATCGGCTCGACCTCGCGATGCGGGCGGGCGATGATGTGGGCCGCGACCAGACCGTCGCCGACGCGCTCGCAGGCATCGGCGCCAGCGCGCACCGCGGCGTTCACCGCGCCGGTCTCACCGCGCACCAGCACGGTGACATAGCCGCCGCCGACGAATTCACGACCGATCAGGCGCACCTCGGCGGCCTTGGTCATGGCATCCGCCGCCTCGATCGCGGGAACCAAACCGCGCGTCTCGATCATGCCCAAGGCGATACCGTAGCTTTCACTGGCCATCTGTTCTCTCCGATCTCAAGTGGAATGGACGTTCAAATAAGTCAAACTCAGGCCGCGCGCCGCCGCGGCCTCACCGAGTCCCTTCAGGTCATTCGGCGCCAGCACTGCCAACTGGCAGGATCGGCTCGACCTCGCGATGCGGGCGGGCGATGATGTGGGCTGCGACCAGACCGTCGCCGACCCGCTCGCAGGCATCGGCGCCAGCACGCACCGCGGCGTTCACCGCACCGGTCTCACCGCGCACCAGCACGGTGACATAGCCCCCGCCGACGAATTCGCGTCCGATCAGGCGCACCTCGGCCGCCTTGGTCATGGCATCCGCCGCCTCGATCGCGGGAACCAAACCGCGGGTCTCGATCATGCCGAGCGCGATTCCGAATTTGTCGCTTGCCATCGTTCGTGTCTCCTCTGTCTACCAAGTCGCCGCGGGCGCTCGCGCCCCATGAACTGAATCAACTCGCGTCAAGGCCGCCGTTCATCAGACCAGCCTATCCATCCTCAGGCCGCCTTGGCCGGGAGGCGTGTCGTCGGCTGTGTGGCCGCGGCACCGTCCTCCTCCCAGTGATCGATGATTCCGCCGATCGTCAAATCGGTCAGAATCTTGGGGTCGCCAAGCGCGAGACGGGCCGCCGATCCACTGACCACGAAGACCCAATCACCGATGTGTGCGTCAACCGGGTCGGTGGCCACGTAGAGCTTGCCTTTGGTATCGCGGAGAACCCGCAGATCCCAGTGGCCAAGTCCAGCGAGGCGCTGGGTACAGACCAGTGAGCCCACGACCTGCCGGATCTCCATCAGGGCGCGCTCGCGTCCGTCTCGGGTGGTGGCCAGCGATCGATGATGCCTACGATGGTCAGATCGCTAGGATATTCCTTGCTGCCGGCGGCCTCGCGTGCCGCCGAGCTACCCACGCAGATCACCCAGTCACCCGGTATGCAGCCGACCGCATCCACCGCGACCTGCAAGGTGCTGCCGTCGCGCACCACCAGGAGATGCTTGTGCTCGAACCCTGGGATGCGGTTGGTCGAGACCAACGGGCGCTCCACCTGACAGATCTTCATCAGTGTCCTCCAGTGGGCGCTGGACCGAGCGAATCGCCGATCACCTCGATCCCTGTCTCGAGGTCACGATCGCGCACGGCGAGCAGCCGTTGGAGCATCCCCCGTTCGGCCAGCTCGGGGAAACGGGTGGTCAGTGCGCTGTCGAGTCGACGCACCCGCGCGATGGCGCGCTCGCGTGCCCCTGGAACCCCTCCGTGATAATCGAAACGGATCACCACCGGGATGGGCAGGCCGTGCGACACGTTCAGCCCGCCAAAGATCTTGCAGCCGACATCCAGATCCGGGGCGCCTTCCTCGACCGTGTCCAGATAGGCGAAATAGGTCAGATTGCGCAGCTGGATCTCTTCGAACCCGATCCCCACGCCCATGAAACGCTCGGCGTGACCGCGATCCTCGTAGTGGCCACCGTGATACTGGCGCACATAGTCGATCTGTGACAGATTGTTTTCGATCAAGCGGGCGGCCAGACGGATCATTCCCGCGTCGGCACCGGCTGGGGCATGCGCGCGAACCAGCTCGGCAATGCGCTCACGGGCGGCCGTTGGCTCCAGGTCACGCGTGATGGCATAGACCTTGGTGGCATCGACCGACTGGGCGGTGCTCAAGCTCCCGTCAGGCCCTGGGACATGCACACGGATGGCGTCGGTGTCGGTATCCAGCCCGATCAGTAGCAGGTCGACCGAGGCCCCGCAGCAGAAGCTGTTCTCGACGGCTTGGCGAAAGGCCTGGAGACGCTCGAGCGCGGCACTCGCGGCCTTGGCGTCGTCTGAGCCATGGGCCGCGCAGCCCTGATGGGAGGGGTCCACCGAGCTATAGTGATAAACCACCGATTTGAGATAGCGTGTCGGCGCATCCGCGGTATTCGGCTTGCCCTCGCGAAAGCGTCCGAGCTCGACCTCCACCCACTTGGCGACGGTGTTCTCGACATCGAAGAGTCCGCCCGCATAGGACTTGCGCCGAACCGCTCCGCAGGGCAGTCGCAGCACATAGCTGGTCACGTGTGCCAGGCGACCATCGGCGCACGGCGTGATGTCCATGAGATGGAAACCGCACTCACGGGCAAAGCGCTCGAATTCATCGACCTCCCGTCCGCCCAGTGGATCATGGGTGAAGAAGTCGTCGGCCATGCGCCGATAGGTCTCGAAGACCGACCAAGCGAACAACCGCTTCACATTCAAGCCGCCGATCCAGGCATCCTCCAACAGCCAGCTTGGCAAGCCGAATCCCAACTCGGCCTCGGCGATGCGCTGTGCCGTGCTCTCGAAGTCGGCTGTCCAGACCAGCGCGGTCAACTGTTTCATGACCGGGACGATGCGATCGAAGGCCGACTTGACGCCTTCCTCATAGCGTCTGAGCCGTGCATTGCCTGCCTGATCGGTGAGCGGGTGGATCCCCGCGGGCAGCGGGCTGCGCGGTTGTTCGCCCGCACGCGAGCCGCGTGGCACGCGGGTCGTGGCGGCGGGACGCGGCGGGCGCGTCCGCGGCCGTGTCGCTCGCGCGCTTGGCGCCGGTTTCACCACGGGTGGCTCGGCCGGTGTCTGGGTGCTGGCGCGCGGGGCTGGGCCTCGCGGGCCGCTGGCCCAGATCAGGCTGCTTCGGGTTGGACGGCGTGGACTCGTCATGGTGGCCTGGGTCTCTTGCTCTGGTCTCGATCGTCAGCGTTCGGCGCAGCGCTCGCGCGCTCAGCCCCGCGCACCACCCGAGTAGGTGATCAGGGAGCCGCGCTCGGTATTGCCGCTGCTGCCGGTGACGCGACTGACCGGGGCCGGGATCTCCTCGTTGCGCTTGCGCTTGAGCTCGGCCATCACACTCATGGGACCAGGACGGGTCGGATTGCGCCGCCGCGCCGAGGGGCCCTCGGTGCCAGTCACCCGATCGCCACGCTCCCAATCGTCCCCAGTGATCTTGGCGCCGGCCGCCTGGCCCTCGCCAGTGATCCGCGAGCGCGCCGTCTCGAGCGGTGCTGATTCGGTCCCCTCACCGAGCTCGGTGGGTGCCATCTCCAGCAGGTTCTCCGGCACGAGCGAGCCACGGTCGAAGCGAAATTGCTCAGTGCCCGTGATCTTGCCCGTGCCCATTCCGAAAGGGCCGGTGATGCGCCCCTCCTGCTCGTAGCGCGTCCCAGTCACAGCGCCGGTCTGACGTGCCTGAAAGGCCTGCCGGGCCGGGGAGGCGACGCTGAAGCTTTGCCAGGGTGCGCCCTCGAGCGGCTGTGGAAAATCAGGCTGGCCGGGCAAGGCGCCACTGCAATGCTCGGCAACCTGCTCGGCACCCAGATAAGGCGTGCCGGTGAGGTCCTCGCAAGCACCCCTCGAGGCTCCGGTCACCACACCCCCGATCCCCGGACGAGACCCGGTCATGCGTTGTGCCCCACGGGCGGTCAATGGCGGGATGCGCTCGGTGATCGCGCGCAGCCTCTCGGGCTCGCAATAGGCCTCGGCCTGCTCGAGCCCGGCGTAGGGCGTTCCGGTGACGGCCTTGCAGGTCCCCGGCTCGTCGCCAGTGACCCGGTTCGAGCGACCGGTCTGGGTGCCGGACACCGTCAGACCCTTGCGCGTCGCCGAGTAGCCCACCTTGGGCGCCTCGAGCGGTTTCGGCTCGATCTTGCAGAAGTCGCGATACTGCTCGCTGCCGATGTATTCATCGCCAGTGATCAAGCGACAACTGCCGGGCTCGTCGCCGGTGACCTTTGCGCTGTGTCCGATCTGGGTCCCGGTCAGGGTGCCGCCACCGAGCGTCTTGGTGACGCCGACCTTGGGCGGAACCCGTGTCGGATCCGGCGCGTTGCCGTTGGCATCCGAGAGATACTGACTCCCGGTCGGGCGTGCGCCAGCCCCCTGCTCGTTGCCCGTGACCTTGCTCGAGAGCCCGACCATGACACCTGAAACTGGCTGTCCGCCCAGGGTTTGGGTCCGCCCGGTGCGGCGTGGATTCGGGCTCGGCGGGGTCGCACAGAAGGCAGTGCTCTGCTCGGCCGAGAGATATTCGGTACCGGTGACATTCTTGCAGGTTCCGGGCTCGTCGCCGGTCACCTTGGTGGAGCGACCCAATTCGTTGCCGGTGACCTTCAACCCAGCGCTGGTGGTCGTGACTCGGACCTTGGCGACCGGCTTTGCGGGCTCGGCCTGACAGAATTCGCGAAAGATCTCGGCACCCATGTACTCGGTTCCGGTGATCTCGCGGCAACTGCTCGGCTCATCTCCGGTCACTGTGCGGCTGCGCCCGACCTTGGTGCCGGTGACCAATTGACCTTGTGCGGTCTCGCTCAGACCGACCTTCCAAGGCTGATCCTCGGCACCGCCGACCGGACGCTCGCGACCCGGTCTGACGCGGCCGGTGGGCTGCGTCCGGCGAGTCCCTGCCGAGCCGGCATTGCTGCGTTGGGCGCGCACTCGTTGTGCAAGATCGCGGCCGGACAGATCAGGGTTGGCTTGACGTGCCAGACTGGCGGTCGTGGTGTGCGGATTGATCCCGGCCTTGCCGCGTCCGGACTGAGCGCTGCGCCGCGCGAGGGCGAGCAGGCGGCCGGTGGGCTTGGCCACGAGCGCCCGCTTGCCACTGCCATTGC
>RZZN01000412.1 GCA_009929855.1 Gammaproteobacteria bacterium | reverse complement strand
GGCGGATCGCAGTTTATCCAGATGAGATTCTGATGACGGCGCAAGTCCTCAAACATCCGACCAGCAAGCGCGCGATCGTCAAGCGCGCGTTCGAGTCGGCCGGGTTGCATCCCGCGCTCTCGCACTGGATTAGCTCGGCACTGCCGCCGGATGTCGATATCCGCACGGGCATCCGCACCCTGCGCGCCAGATCGCGCGAAGCGGCTCAGAATGACGACCACGCGAAATATTTTTTGCGCCTCGTCGAGTCGAACGTCATCGGCCATCAAGGCATCAACATCCAAGCCAAGCCAAAGCTTTTGTCTGGCGGCGAGGATAAGCGGCTTGGGCGAGTGATCGAGGACGCCTGGACGGCTCAATGCGAGCGTGGGACGTGGGATAGCACTGGCCAACTGTCGCGGCTGATGTTCGATCGGCTGACGGTGCGCACTGCCGCGATGGACGGCGAGGTCTTGATCCGGATCCACGAGTTCGACCCCGACTCGCCGACTGGCTTTAGTGCCGAGTTGATCGACGCCGAAGCGCTCGACGTGGATTACAACGACACACTGCCGAACGGCAACGTGATTCGCATGGGCGTCGAAATGACCCCGCGGCGGCGCCCGGTCGCGTATCACTTTTTTCTGGAGCCGAAACAGCCCTACTCAGGCTATTCGAGCACGTATCAAAGCGCCGAGCGGATCCGTGTCCCTGCCGCCGACATCATCCATGTCTATCTTCCGGAGTGGGTCTGGGCCTCGCGTGGCGTGCCGTGGATGCACACCGCACTGCGCCGGATGAAAATGCTTTCGGGCTACGAGGAAGCAGCGATCACTGCCGCGCGGTCGGCGGCGGTGAAGTCGGCGGCCTATGTCGCCACGCCGGACTTTAACCCCGATGTCTCGCCGGCCGGGGCCGAGCAGTTTCAGCAAGACCTCTCGCCTGGCGCGATGGAAGTCGTCCCGCCGGGCTGGGATCTCAAGCCGATCGACTGGGGATGGCCAAATACCGAGCACGGCGACTT
>RZZN01000411.1 GCA_009929855.1 Gammaproteobacteria bacterium | reverse complement strand
CCCGGAGCGAGATAGGAGCCCGCGAGGTCGATGACTTGGCGCGCGGTAATCCCGCCTGATCCGAGCCGACCGCGCAACGCCGAAATATTCTTGCGAAAGGCCGCGAGATCCGCCTGGGTCAGCGTGCGGCGCGCCCCGCCAAGCGTGGTGTGCAGCACCTTGGCCGCATCCCAGTTCTCGCCCGCGACCTGACGGGGATCGAGAATGATCGAGTTCGGTCCGCGGTCGGCCGCTTGGCGCTCGCGCCTGTCGGTTTCGAGTCGATCGCGGGCCTCTTTCAGCGACCCGCGGACGCGCCCGAGCCACTCCTTGCCGCGCTTGGGGTCCGAATCCCCCTTGATTTGGCGGGCCATCAGCTCAGATACCCACTCGCCCGCTTGAAGGCCGCGAGCTGCGCCTCGGTCGGCAGACACAGCTTGCGCTCGGTCAGCTCGTCATCCACATGCGACAAGCCCGCCGCGGCCATCACCGCGAGATATTCGGAGCGGCGCCCGTAGACGCGCTCGGAGACCAGGGTCAGATCAAGCCGCTCGTCGGGCTTGGTGTCGTACCAGATCGCGCTTTCCCACGGGCGCGTAGTGAGTGCGAAGCGTCGCACCGCGCGGAAGAACCCGCCTGCGCTTTGATTATCCATTGCGATCCCGAATATCCCAATACGCGCTTGCGGCGCGCTGATCCACTTGATAGCCGTGAACATACACCGGGTTGATGTCCCACGACTCGACGCCGGCGATCGTGATCGCCTGCCCGGAGATCAGTGCCTCGGCGATCCCGACCGATGTATCGACCACATCGCCGCGCGCCTCCGCTTTGATCGCCCACAGGCAGGTGGCGAGTGTGGCAACAGCCTCGTTTCCCGCATGCTCGGCGAGGCGGTACTGACGCCCGCGCTCGCCGAGCCCGTCCATCTCGATCATGCTCGAAGGATCCGCCCGCCGTGCCCGCTCGGCGTAGACCAGGCGCGGCGTGCCGTCGTCCAAGCGATCGGTCTTGAGCGCGTTCCA
>RZZN01000410.1 GCA_009929855.1 Gammaproteobacteria bacterium | reverse complement strand
TCTGGAATTGGTAAAACACAAATTACCAAGCATTTATTCCTTCATGCACCTGTTAATTTTATTAGAAATAATGAAGATTCAGGACTTAGTCTTAAAATATTCTATTTTGCACTTGAAGAAAGTGAAGAAGAGTTTTATGTTAATTTAATATCTAATAAATTAAAAACAGATTATGGATTAGATATAGATCCTAATGATTTATTATCAAGAAGAAGACAAGCTATTACTGAAGACGTTTTGAAGAAAGTATTATCTACTGAAGAATATTTCGATGAATTTAAAAAATATGTAGAAGTAATAGATTGGGTATCTAATCCCTATGGCATTTTTAAGCATGTTAGAGAATATGCAAGAAATAATGGTAGGTTCTTCTTAGATAATGTGGAAGTTGATCCTAAAGCAGCTAATGATAGCTACAAACCTTCTTTTAATAAATATGTACCTAACAATCCAGATGAGTATGTTATTGTAATAGTAGACCATATTGGTCTTTTCTCTTATAATGAAAAAGACTCACTTCATGCTGCAATGAGTAAATGGTCACAAGATTATTGTAGGAAACAATTATCTAAACATTATAAATATATTTGTGTTAATGTGCAGCAACAAGCAGGTGATCAGGAAAAACAACAATTTACTTTTAAAGGTGATAATATTATTAATAAGGTAAAACCATCATTATCAGGAACTGCTGATAATAAATTAGTATATCGTGACCACCATGTAACATTAGGTTTATTTGCACCTAATAGGTATGGTATTGAAGAATATGAAGGATATAATATTGACTTATTAAAAGATAACTTCAGAAGCATGGTAATTTTAAAAAACAGAATTGGAATACCTAATAAGGAAGTACCATTATGTTTTTATGGTGATACTAACATATTCAAAGAACTACCACATCCCGATAACATGAATTATAATATATACAAACAAATAGAAAATAAACAATTTTAAATTATGAGGTTAAATACAAAAGAAGTAAATTTAATAACTACTAAAATA
>RZZN01000409.1 GCA_009929855.1 Gammaproteobacteria bacterium | reverse complement strand
GGCAGGTAGCGCTTGACGAGACCATCGGTCGTGGAGATCGCCGACTGCTGGGCGCGTTGCAGCTCGCGCGCCGCGGCCGCGGCTTCGCGAGACGCGCCGGCCTGGCCTCCGCCGCCGCCCCCGCCGCGCTTGGCGCCCGACAAGGACTCGGACAAGGCGTCGCTGGTGGCGGCTGCCTGGCTGGTGTAGTCCGTGGTTTCGCGCGTCTGGCGGGCGAGCTTCTCCGATTCTATGCGGGCCTGCTCTTGCGCCTTCGCCTCGGCGGCCCGGGCCTGGCGGCTTTGGGATGCGGCGATGGCATCGTTTGCCGCCTCGGCGGCGATCTCGCGATAGGCGCCGACCCGCGCGGTACGCTCGGCATCGATCCCGGCCAGTTGCTGATTGAGCTCAGCTTGGCGCTGCTGGTGCTGTTGCGACGCCAGGTCACCTTCGGCACGCAACTCAGCCGCGCTGTTGGTCACTTTGTCCATACGCTCGGCGAGCGCCGTCATTTTGACCGCCGTGGCGGCCGCGCGGCCCCCGATGTCGAGGAGCGCGGGTACTGACTCGGCATAGCCGGCCATCGAGCGGGCGAGATCCCCGAGCTTGGCCGACATCCAGGCCACGCCGTCGGCGACGATTTGCCTCAGCGCCTGGACGCTGGCGCGCACGGCATTCTCGATGGCGAGCCAGACCTTCTGGGCGACGATCGGCAGCGCCTGCATCGCGGCATCGAATCCCGCCGTGAAAACATCGAGCTCGGCGAGCATGATGGTCACGATTGCGCGGAGGTTGTTCGGGAGGTCCAGGAACGCTTGGACAGTCAGATCCAGATCGCGGATGAGATCGTTGACCCATTGCTTAAACCCGTCGCTGGTCAAGCCGAGGGTGTCGAGCACGATCACGCCCCAGTCTTTGAGCAGGACCGCCGATGCGGCGACGGTTGCGGACCAGTCGGCAAGATTGGCGCTTGCTCCAGCCAGGTAGGCCGGGATGTCTGCGATCGTCTCGCCGAGCCAGCGCATCGCGT
>RZZN01000140.1 GCA_009929855.1 Gammaproteobacteria bacterium | reverse complement strand
TTCCCCGTGAGTCCGATGAAGGCGTCTTCCAGCGTCATCGCCAATTCTTCGCCGAGTGTGACGCCGGGCCAGTGCGCGTCCAGATGGGCCGCCAGTGCACCGCGCCCGGCGAAGGTGTAAAGGCAGGGCCGGGCGCCATGGAGATCCAGGTTACGGATGAGGGCATCCGGTCGAGGCGGTGCGTCGGTATGGGTGAAGACGAAACAGCGGAAGTCGCGCCTGAAGTCGGCGAGCGGCATTTGCAAGAGTTCGCCGCCGCGTTGCAGGACGATCACCTCATCGACCAGTGCTTCCATGTCCTGCACCACATGCGAGGTCAGGAACACTGTCTTGCCGCCCTCGGCCAGATAGCGCTGGAGATAATCGAGGAACAGCCGCCGATAGCCGACGTCCAACCCCATCGAATAGTCGTCGAGGATCATCAGCTCGGGATCCTGCGCGAAGATCAGCCCCAGCACCACCTGCGAGCGCTGACCGCACGACAGGTTGCCGATCCTGTGGCTGTAGGGCAGCCCGAGCCGGTCGACCAGATCGTAATAGAGATCATGCCGCCAGCCCGGATAGAAGGGCCGGTAGAAACGCTCGATCTGCGCGATGGTCATGAAGTCGTAGGTCAGATGCCCTTCGAGCAGCAGCCCGATGCGGGCGCGGGTCGCCGGCGAGAGCGCGTGCGAATCCTCGCCCAGCACCCGACAGCGCCCGCCGACCGGACGCTGGAAGCCCATGAGCAGCCGGATCAGCGTGGTCTTGCCGACACCGTTCTTGCCGAGCAGTGCGACCACGCGCCCCTCGGGAACCTGGAAGCTGAGGTCGCGGTAGAGGGTGCGTCGGCCGTAGCTGTGCGTGAGCTGATCGACTTGAATGGCGGACATGCGGCGATGGCCAGATGATCGGGCGCGTTAGGGGACTGGCGGCGGGGCCACCCTGGTCGACTTGCATCCACCCGCCTTGCCCTGGCTCGCACAGGACGCGCACTGACCGCGCTTGGGCAAGAGATTGCGATAGAGATAATAGAGCGCCGCGCCGACGATCAGGGCGACAACGGCGATGTCGACCCAGCCGAGCGGCGTCGTGGTATTCACCACGGTCTCGGCTGTCGGAACCTGGGTGTGCCCGGTCGTCGGCATGGGTTGAGCGGTCGTATTCATGCGCGCAGTCCTCCAGCGGTAGGCACCTCGAAAACGGGTTGTCGCGCACGCCTGTCGCGGCCGCCGAACAGGCCGAGGATCAGCAGCAGGGTTAGGGCACTGAAGTACGTCCAGGTCATCATCTCGATGCCCGAGGTGCCGGTCGCCAACCCGATGCTGTAGACGGCACTGGCCACACCCAGCCCGAGCAGGGTGGGGAAGACGATGGAGAAGGCCATCCATTTATAGGAATCGGTCTGGACCTTGACCATGACCGTGGTCGCCAGACAGGGCGGATAGAGCGCGAAGAACAGGATGATGGCCGTACCCAGGAGCGAGGTGGCGCCGGCGGCCTTGGTCTCGGCGCCCATGCGCGCTTCGAGCGAGGCGTTCTGATCCTCGTCCTGCTGGAAGAGCACGCCCAGGGTCGCGACGCTGCTCTCGCGCGCGGCGAAGGACGACAGCAGGGCGACATTGATCTTCCAGTCGAAGCCGGCGAACTGGGTCACGGGTTCCAGGCCGCGCCCGATCATGCCGAGCAGCGAGTTGGTGATGCGCTCTTCCTTCATTTCGCGCCGCAGCGTCTTGCGCGCCGAGTCCAGGTGACGCAGGGCACGGCTGGCCTGGCGCGCGTCCTTGTCGCCCTTGGGCGGCGAGACCAGCGGGAAGAACTCGGGATGGCGCTGCTCGAAGTGCGCATCCACGGCCTGCGAGCCGGACGCGCCCGCCGCATTGAGTTTGGCGCGCTTGTAGTCGTTGAAGTAATTGATCAGCGGCGTGATGTTCGCCGGCGTCGCGATCCGTGCATAGGCATTGCCGGCCATCGCCTGCTCGAACGCGACCACGGCCTCGGCGCCCCGGCGCTCGAAATCGGCCATGCGCTCCTGCGGGATGCCGGGGAACTGTAAGAGCGTGAAGACCACCACCGCCACCGCGATCACGATGGTGCCGACCTTCTTGATATAGACCCAGGTCCGCTCGAAGGCGCGGCGCAGCACGCCCGAAACCGTCGGCAGATGATAGGTCGGCAGCTCCATCACGAAGGGCGAAGTCTCGTGACCGCGCAATACGGTCTTGGTCAGCAGCTTGGACACCAGCAGGGCGAAGATGATGGTCATGGTCGAGATGTAGAACATCATCAGCGACTTGTCTTCGACGAAGAAGATGCCGAGCAGCAGGGTGTAGAGCGGCACCTTGGCCAGACAGTTCATGAAGGGCACGGTCAGGATGGTGGCCATGCGTGCGCGATGGTCCGGGATGCCCTTGGTGGCCATGACGCCAGGGACGGCACAGCCGCCGGCGAAGACCCCGCCCAGGATCAGCGGCAGCGTGCTCTGTCCGTGCAGCCCGAAGCGGTGCAGCACCTTGTCGAGGATGAAGGCGATGCGCGCCATATAGCCTGAGTCTTCGAGCATGGCGATCAGCGCGAACAGGATCAGGAAGATGGGCACATAGTTGAGCAGGGTATTGGCCGAATCGACCAGCCACAGCCCGATGTCGCGGGTATAGGGATCGACCAGGAATCCGGCGGCGGGCAGCACGCCGGCGATCAGCTCGCGCGCCTTGGCCAGGAACGGCCAGGTATAGGTGGTCAGCTCATAGCCCCAGACGATGGCGATCTGGTAGATCAGGAACACCGTCAGCACCAGGAAGACGGGAGCGGCGGCGCGATTGAGGATGACACGGTCGATGCGCTCGGTCAGGGTCGGGCGATTGCCCTCGCGTCCGACGAGGACGCCGTCGAGCAGCCGGCCCACGGCACGCTCGCGACAGCGCACCAGATGATCGCCGACGTCCAGGCCATGCTCGCGTTCGAAGGTCGCGCGCCGCTGTGCGGCCTCCTGAAGCAGGAGCTCGGTGTGGGCGGCATCCAGCCGCTCGGCGACCAGTCGGGCGGCCTGACCGTCATCGTCGAGTAGCTTGAGCGCGAGCCAGCGGCTCGGCAGACCCGCCAGCTCGGGCACGGCCGTGATCGCGCCGGTCAGGGCCTGAAGATCCGGCTCCAGCGGGCCATAGTCCACGGGAAGACGCGCCGGTCGGCCGCTGCCTGAGCGGTCGAGCGCCCGGATCGCCGCGCGTAACGGTTCGCGCCCCTCACCCTTGCGTCCGACCGTGCGCACCACCGGCAGACCGAGCCGCTCGGCCAGCGCCTCCTGATCGATGCGCAGTCCGCGCCCCTCGGCCACGTCCATCATGTTCAACGCCAGCACCACCGGCAGCTCCATTTCGAGGATCTGGAGCGTCAGATGCAGCGACCGGCGCAGGTTCGAGGCGTCCACCACATTGACCGTCACGTCCGGGCGCTCCTGGAGCAGGAACTCACGCGCCACCCGTTCTTCGAGCGAGAAGGAGGTCAGGCTGTAGGTACCCGGCAGATCGACCGTGCGCACCATGCCCTCGGCGTCGCTGTACTGGCCGTACTTCTTGTCGACCGTGACGCCGGGGTAGTTGGCCACATGCTGACGCGCGCCCGTGAGCACATTGAACAGCGTCGACTTGCCGGCGTTCTGCTGGCCGGCCAGGGCGACCAGGATGTCGTTACGGTCATTCATCGTCACAGATCTCGATGGTCGCGGCCTCGCGGCGGCGCAGGGTCACGTTGGCCGCCTCCAGCTTGATTTCGATGGGATCACCCAGAGGCGCACTGCGTACCAGCACGATCTCGACGTCCGGCATCAGTCCCAGATCCATGAGCCGCTGGCGCACGGCTCCACGTCCGAGATGGCGGCGGATCCGGGCACGGTGTCCGGGACGGATGTCGTTGAGGGTGCGGGTTGGGCGGTCTGATGACTTGGGCATGAGCGGCGGGACGACTTCGGGTGATCGCAGATGAATGCGAATTCTACGCACTCCGTTTATGCCATGCAAATGATAAGAGTTGTCATTTGCGCTATATCGCGCCTTGCGGTATGGTTTTGTCTCCGATGGCTGTTGCCATCGATTCGCATTCACTCCAACGACACGAGATCCATCATGCGTCAAGTCCACATTGCCCTGCTGCTGGCGGCCGGCCTCGCAACCGGTCCGGCCCTGGCCCACACCCCGCTGTGCTCCTGCTATGACAACGGCGACGGAACCGTCTTCTGCGAGGGCGGTTTCTCCGACGGCTCCTCGGCCTCGGGCGTCAAGATCCGGGTGCTGGACGCCGGCGGGAACCCCGTCATCGAGGGCGCCATGAGCGAGAACAGCGAGTTCGAATTCGACAAGCCGGACGGTGACTACCGGGTCGTCTTCGATGCCGGTCCGGGTCACGAGATCACCATCGAAGGCCAGGACATCCTGGAGTAGCCGGCATCACCCGGATGTCGGCGCGCCGTAATCCAATAAATCTTTCTCACTCAACGACTGGAGTCACGACATCAATGAAACCGTCCGTCGCCCTCATTGCTTCCGCCGCCGCCCTGAGTGTCGGGGCTGCGCAGGCGCATTTCCAACTGCTCTACACGCCCGAGGTC
The DNA here is from genome assembly GCA_009929855.1 of Gammaproteobacteria bacterium. Taxonomy (GTDB): domain Bacteria; phylum Pseudomonadota; class Gammaproteobacteria; order Chromatiales; family Chromatiaceae; genus Thiocapsa. Next base: position 483 of record RZZN01000140.1, on the reverse strand, counting down.
ATGCTGGAGAATCCGGCTGAGATTCCGCTCAAGCTGGTCTTCGGTCATCCGATGGAGAACGGCCATGTGATGGACATGGGCGAGCCGGTCGAATTCTTCGTCCAGTTCAAGGAGGAGAAGACCGATCTCAAGAGCAGCCTCAAGCCGATCACCTGGCAGGGATCCGACAACACGGCGGCGGCCTATGAGGCGAGCTACCGGATCCGGCGCAACGGCGACTATGTCTTCGTGGTCGTGCCGGCGCCGTATCACGAGGAGAGCGAGGGCGTCTACATCCAGCAGATCACCAAGTCCTATGTCAACAAGGGCGCTATGCCCACCAGTTGGAACGAGCCGCTGGGGCTGCCGACCGAGATCGTACCGCTCAACAAGCCCTATCAGGTCTTCGCCGGCGGCACCTTCACCGGTCAACTGCTCTCGGAGGGTAAGCCGGCGGCCGGCGTAGAATGCGAGATCGAATACATCAACACCGGCATCGACATG
>RZZN01000408.1 GCA_009929855.1 Gammaproteobacteria bacterium | reverse complement strand
CCTGATCTGGCCCTTGACGGTGATGTGATTCTCGCCGCCCAGGCTGCTGTGCTGATCGCGCTCGGGCACGACGTGGTGATCGCAACCACGAATGTCGGCCACCTCGCGCGCCTCGTGCCGGCCGAGGAGTGGCCGAAGATTGTTCGCTGAGGAGGCATGACGATGCAGCCATCATTCCTTGACGCGCTCGGGCTCTTCCAATGGCTCGGCTTTGCGGTGCTCGTCGCCGCCTGGCCGGTCTACGAGTTGCTCACGCTGCGCCGGCGCGCCCGGCAGGCGGAGGAGCGGGCCGCCCAGCTGACCCAGGACTATCAGCACCGCATCGACGCACTGGATGTCGTTCAGCGCCAGGCAGTTGCGCACCTGCTGCAGCACCCGCAACCGCTGCGCATCCCACCGGCGGGTGTTGGGCCAACCCTGCACGCGGTCGCGGTCGATCACGCGCCTGATCCCTACGCGATCCCGATTGGCTGGCAGAATTCAGATGGCGTGGCCGACCTCGTGACCGGCAGCCTGCATGGTGACAGCCCCTACTTTGTGGGCAACATCCAGGTCACGGGCATGACCCGCTGGGGCAAGAACATCTGGGAATTCCTGACCACCACGACCCTCTGCGCGCGCACGACGCCGGCGCAGTTGCAGATCTTCTGTATCGACGGCAAAGGGCCAGACGGGGCGCTCTGGCGTGGGCTGGCGCACAACTGGCGTGAGCCGATCACCCGTGAGGAAGACCTTCCTGACGCAATCGCGGCGCTCGAAGCGCTCCGTGCCGAACGCATGCGCCTGTTGGCGCAGCACGGGGTGACCAAGTGGGAAGAACTGCCGCCCCAGAGTCGCCCACCGCTGGTCTGGGTGGTGATCAACGAGTTATCGCTCCTGGAGAAGGTGCTGGGCCGTGAGCTGGAGCGCTGGCTGACCCGCGAGCTCTCCTCGGCCCTGGCGGGCGGCCTCCGTTACTGCATCCTGATGCAGGACGCATCAAACTGGGAGACCGGATGGCGGCGGCAGATCGGCCTGGCCG
>RZZN01000407.1 GCA_009929855.1 Gammaproteobacteria bacterium | reverse complement strand
AGCTGGGCTATTCTTAAAAGGAAGTGGTACAGGAACTTCTGCTTGGGGAGTTATAAACACTCCTGAAGGCTTTCTCGTCAATGGAAAAATCGTTCCTTCTGTTACTTCAAACAACCTCACAGTCGCTCTCAAAACTCTCGCAGGTAATGACCCTTCAGCTACTGACCCTGTGCATATCACTCTCGGTGGAGTAGTGAGGACTATCACTTCAGCTTTATCGGTAACCAAAAACGCGGAAACAAACTGGTTTAATGCTGGAAGTGCGGAACTTGCCACGAAAGAAGTGGATTACTTCGCATACTTGGGCTACAACGCAACTGACGGCGTAACGATTGGATTTTCTCGTATTCCTTACGCTGGGGTGTATTCTGATTTCTCGGCTACCACAACGGACGAAAAATACTGTGCTATCTCGACTATAACCAACGCTACTGCTGGGGACAATTATGTCAACATTGGACGTTTCGCCGCTACTCTCTCTGCTGGTGCTGGATATACGTGGAGTGTTCCTACATTTACTGCGAGTAATTTGGTGCAGGGGAAGTGTTTGGAGAATAAAAGTTTACGCTTATTTGTGCCGACCGTAATAACTTGGACAAATGCACCAACAAGTCAGACTCTTTCAGGATTTTACTCATTAAAAGGAACAACGCTATCTTTATATGGGCAAATTACTGGAACAGCGAACGGAAGTAATTCTGGAACTTTGATTACGCTGGGCACTCCATTTCTGGGTAAAGTAACTGGTGGTTTCGGAGGTAAGAGTGTTTGTCTTGGTGTCGGGCAATGGACAGATAATGCCACTTTCGACGAAATAGCAACTATAAGAATAGATGTCGACTCGAGTGCTAACAGAATATCTTTTCAGTTCCCAACAGCCACAAGAAGACCAACGGCTTTTCTTTTTTCGGCGCAATACGAAATCTAATATGCACCTCTTCTCCCAAAGGTGGGAAAAGGATTGCTCGGGAAGTTGACAATATAAATTAAGAAACAGTATGAAAACATTCGCAGAGTACTA
>RZZN01000139.1 GCA_009929855.1 Gammaproteobacteria bacterium | reverse complement strand
CGGCGCCCTGCTCGGCGCGGCCCTGGGGACGGCGGCGATCCCGCCCGATTGGCTGTCCACCCTGCCGGACCGCTCGACCATCTCGGCGCTCGCTGATCGACTCTTGGCGCTCACGCCATGACCGACCCGCCCGCACCGCTGGTGGTGATCGGCGATCTGCATGTGCATCTGGAACTCTTCGAGCGTCTGCTCGAGCGCATCGACCATGAGGCGCCGGATGCGTACATCGTCACCCTTGGAGACTACGTCGACAACGGCCCCCAGATCCCGGAGCTCTTGGATTGCCTGATTGAGCTTCTGGAGGCGCGTCCGGGACGCTTCCGTCCAATCCTCGATCCGACCTGGGAGCGCATCGTCGTGAGCAGCCACACTTATCTGCCCGGACAGCCGTTCTTCTCCGCACCCCGCCGGATCTGCGTCTCGGCCACCGCCGATCACGGTGGAGGACTGTACGCAATCCTGCTCCCGGAGCGGCGCGGCTGGTGGACCGATGGGAGAGCGGTGTCGGCGGTTGGATGATGGGACGCGACGGCACGGGTCCGAGGCCGCTGGAACAGGGCCGATGCGCTGGTTCAGAGGCTGGCCGCACGTTCCGTCGGACGCGAACCATCGCTGCATGCTCGACCCAGACGGTCGAGTCTGTCGAAGGCGCCGGCCCCGGTGGCCATCAGCGCCTGCTGAAAGAGCCCATCGATCGCCGAGGCATAGTCCTCGAACTGGACGAGTCGGGTGAGGCCCTTGGTGTCGTCGGTGTCCGGCGGATCGGTGCGGGTTTGATCGGTTATCACGACTCCTGTCTGTCCATGGTTAGGGCTTGAGACTGTATGAGCCACCGGAGGAACGGCGTCAACCGAGCCAACGGCTATCGATACCAAAATGGGGCATCACCGAGGGCTGCTCGCAACGGCATGAATCGACTTTGCCGCAGGAAGCGGGCACCGACCTACGGTGGTGGTCGGGGCTACCATCCACCCTTGGGACAACCGAGCCGTCTGGATGGCGAGTGGGCCCTAAACAACAACGGACATGGAGTCCGAGGCAAGAGTCGGCGGCAATGTTCTACAAACCGGACATAGAGGGGCTGGGCACAGTAACGCAGCAGCCGCTTCAGCCCGGCGCGATCGTGCGCGTTGACACGCACCGCGGCATCCAGCGAGAAGCCGCTGTTCTCCCAGGCGAGCATCTCGCGGGTATCCCCTGGCTCGATCGGTCCGCTGGCCCGTGCCCCAGGTCCTTGCACGGGTGGGGCACGCTGCCGTGTCCGGGGAGCCTGGGATGGGCGCACCATCCATCCGGCCGGAGAAATCGACGCCGTTCGCCGCCCAGCACCCGAGCCCCGGGGCTGGCGCAGGTGGGCGTCGCGCAGCCCGTGTGGCCGGTCGATAACGCCGAGCTTCCACAGGTGCTCCCGCTGGTAATCGATCCGGCAATGGAGGATCTCGGCGGTCAAGGTGTCTGCCTGTTCTGGGTCCAGGTGTAGGGTGGCGCCGAAGGTGTGCTCCTGGGGTACGGGGAAGAAGAACTCGTGCATTCCGCCGTCCAGGACCGTGGGCAAGGCGCAGGCCGTGTGCAGGAATCGGCCGGCCTTTGCCGCCAGGACCTCGCCGAGCGAGTACCGCATCAGCGCGACTGGGAGCGGGTTGCCGCCGGGGCGGCCGTAGAAACCCAGCCCGAGGCGGTCACGCAGGGCATGGGGCCAGTCGTCCGCCTCGACCTCGGCCTTCACCTCGTCGAGAAAGGCGGCGAAGGTGGGGCGGGCATCCCGGCGCAGGTTCCATGCCTCGAAGAACTGGGCGGCGGCCTGGAGTGCGTCGCTGTCGCCTTGGTCGGCGCGCGCCAGGAGCTGCTCCAACCCATCGGCGGTGAGGCGGGACGCAGCCAGCGGGCGCGTCAGGACCTCGAACCGGATCAGGTCCTGATTGCCGCTCGGGGTCAGCCAAGCCCCGCGGTTGATGTCGAGCCAGGCGTTGGGCACCGTGGAGGTCGGGACTTCGCAGTAGCGCTCGAGATTCAGACGATTCGCCTCCGCCCAGTCGGGCAAGGCGATGACACTGGGGTCCGCGATCAACCCGCAGAGGAGATCCTCGAACCGCTGCCAGCGATCCGCAGAGGCCCGCTCGTCGAAACGGCAATTGTCCGCGACGGCGGCCTCATTGGCCGCCGGCGAGCGGCAAAGCTGCGCAAGGAAGGCTTGGCTGGTCACGTTCATAACGCTGCGAGTATCGGCCGTGACGACGCGGGACGTGAGGGCGAAGCATACTGCATCGGGATGCACCAATTCCATGCATGCGTGGGCGAGATGCCGCGTGTCGGGTGAGCAGAGATGCAGGCGCTCGGTTCAGCCCCGTGCGGGGTCCCCAGTCCCGGTTGTGCGGACCGACTGGCCCGTCGCCACTCCGTTGCCGGCCTCCGGGTCGTGCTCAACAGCGCGGTCATCGTTCAGCGCCATGTGAACGCCCTGGTCCTGACCCGGTTCCTGCGGGAGGTAGCGGGCGGCGCGGGGGCAGGAAGCCTACCACCTCACCTGCGGCTGGTTCTACGGATAGCAAATCCAACCGCCTCTGCGAGTCCAAGGCGGCTTCAGGACAAGAGGCTAGCGAGGGCCAGAGGGCTGGTCAAAGCGCGACCGAGAGCGCCGCGACGCTCTCGGAGGTGTCGGAACGCGCTTCGGCGGGGTTTGGGAGGAGATTGCAGGCGCAGCGGGCAGGCGTGGGATCAGGGGCGGCGGCACCCTCTGTGGCAGAAGATGGCGGTTACCCGGAGACCCGCTGGTAAAACTCGAAGCCGGGGGCCGGTTGGGCGAGGAGGTCCCAGTCTGGCACCGGCTCGGGAGCATCGTCCCAGGCGGGTGGTCCGCGGGCACGCGCGATCGGGGGCGCGCGTGGCCGCTCACCGATGCGGGTTAGAATCCGCGCAAAGGGCGCGGCATCGGTAATCAACACAGCGCTCGTCTGTGCGACCATGGGGTCGGGGACGACCTGTTTCCTCAGCGGGAATTCGTGGACCTCCACAGGGTGAAACCGCCTGTGGGACATCGCCGCGCAACGTCCGCTTTGTGGAACCTCTTCCGGATCATCGCTTCCGCGGTCAGTGACGGCATAGCGTCTAAACCGGTCGCTCGGGACCAGGCACCGAGCGGCAGGTCGGGGTCGTGACCGGTCCGTCGGTTGCCGGACGGCGGGTGACGGTATCAGGATCTACCTTTTCGGCAGCGGTCTGTCCCGAGTGGCAGCTTGCCGGCGCGCTTGAGCCATCGGCCTAACGCGCTCACTGTCATCCGGGGCGGTTTGGGGTATTGTTCTGAAACAACCAAATTATCCCGTTCTCCCGGATGGCCGAACACGATCCTTCGTACAAGCTCCTGTTCTCGCATCGCGATCTGGTTGCGGACTTGATCCGAGGCTTCGTGCACGAGGATTGGGTCGAGCAATTGGACTTCACGACCCTACAACGCGTCAGCGAGGTCGGCGTCAGCCACGACCTGCGAGAGCGCGAGAACGACATGATCTGGCGGCTGCGCTGGGGCGAGCGCTGGGTCTACGTCTATTTGCTGCTGGAGTTTCAGTCGAGCGTCGATCGCCTCATGGCGGTGCGGCTGTTGACCTATGTCGGACTGCTCTATCAGGATCTGGCCGCCTCTGGCGAGATCCCCTCGGGAAGCCCGCTGCCTCCGCTGCTGCCGATCGTCCTTTACAATGGTGAGAAATCCTGGTGGGCCAAGACCAGTCTCGACGACTTGATCGAGCCGGATCTACCCGAGCAGCTGCGCCGATGGCAGCCGCAGATCCGCTATCTGCTGCTCGACGAGCAGCGGCTTGCGGACACCGAGCTGGCGGGACAGCGCAATGTCGCCGCGGCCTTGTTCCGGCTCGAGAACAGTCGCCGGCCCGAGGATATCGACAGCGTCCTGGCGAGTCTGATTGATTGGCTCGCCGCACCCGAGCAGGACAGCCTGCGCCGTGCTTTCGTCGTTTGGCTCAAGCGCGTGCTGCTACCGGCGCGAGTGCCGGGCGCCGAGCTACCGAACGTCAACAATCTTCAGGAGGTGCGCGCCATGTTGGCCGAACGGGTGAAGACCTGGACCGAGGAGTGGAAGCAGCAGGGTATCTCCGAGGGCGAAACCAAGCTACTGCGCCGGCTGTTGGTGCGGCGCTTCGGATCCCTGCCGGCCTGGGCCGAGGCACGCCTCGACCAGGCGGGTGAGGCCGAGCTTGAGATCTGGGCCGATCGCGTCCTGGACGGCACGACCCTGGAAGAGGTCCTCGAGGAGCCGATTTGAGGATCGACTCCGTGGGCAGGGTCTCGCGCCGAATTCCCGAGCGGCGCTCATCCGTGACTGAGCGCCGAGCGTCAGGTCCGGGTCGTGACCAGTCCGTCGGTCGCCGGACGGCGGGTGACCGGTATCAGGATCGAGCCGTCACTGTCTCGCTATTGGTCGGCAACCGATCTTGGGCTGGTTGCGACCGTGAAGGCCACCCGAACTGACCCAAGACTGTCTTGGCCGGTTGGCTCCCGCACTGCACTGGAAGAACCGGCTGGGTCGAGACGGATGATGGTGCGAAACTCCCGTGGAAGACGGTGAGCGACAACAGTGTCCAGCCGATACACAGGTCGATCGAGATCGCGTCCATCCAGGCGGCACGACCAGTCCCGCCGTAGATCTCTCAAAACTCCCCCTCCCGCACCACCCCCTTGGGCCCAAGCGCCTTCACCACCCCCGCCCCGCACGGCTCGATGTCCGAGATCACCCCAAAGCCTGTCTTGATCGACAACGCCGCCACACTGTCCAGTCCCGCCAGCTTCACCGCCCCCTTGAGGGCAGCTCGCTCATCGTCGATCGAGCCTTCAGGTCAACGGCACCACCACACCCGAGATCGACAGGGGCAAGTTTGGGCAGTAGCCCACTAGGCCGAGGAGTTGACTCGGATCAATGGGTGGCAAGCGCATGTCTATGACTCCTAGTCATAACCTTCCGACATGGTACACTGCCTGCAAAAGAGCGCGCTGCCGAGGTATGCCGACCAGCATCCGGTCGGCTGAGGCTGAGGGCCAAGCGCCACGGAGGAGACGTGGAGTCAGTCGTCGTCATCGATTTCGAGACCACCGGTCACTCC
>RZZN01000406.1 GCA_009929855.1 Gammaproteobacteria bacterium | reverse complement strand
TAGGCTTATCCGGTTGACGACCACGACTACCATATCTTGGGGTCAAGCTTAATCGGATCGTCCGCCACGAATATCCAGATCCTTAATGGGATCAATATTCACCGCCTGTTCAAGGAGGCGATAAAAAAGCAACCCCCGAGACCGCGAGGTTCTACGATTAAAACGAAAGACGAATTCGTCCAAATAGTAATCTAAATGAGAAGGCAAGGGCTTGCCCTGATGAGTTCCAACCAACCATCGCTTCAACAACGACACAACCCGATTAGCCAAGGGCAACAAATTTTTGCCAACTTCAGCTGTTTCACGAATAATCGTTCTGGAATAGCCGGCAGAAGTCAATCCGTTGTATCCTTCCCATCCATCAGTGCGGACTTCACTTTCAGGTTCGATGCTTTCTTTGATCGCAGGGATCAAGCTAATTCCCGAAGCATCTTTAACTTTTAAAAGGCGGATTCTACCAGCATGATTGTCTCTAACCTCAACCGCCACAAACACAAGCGTTTTACCAGCGGCGCCACGGCCTCGTTTACCATGACGAGGACCGCCAATATAGGTTTCGTCGACTTGAACAGGACCGACCAACCGGTCTCGACCAGGACGAACCATTGCCCTACGCAATCGATGAAGCATATTCCATGTCGTTTCATATCTCTTAAGACCAAGAATACGTTGCATCCCCAGAGCGCTAATCCCGTTTTTTTGGCTAATCACCTGCCATATAGCTCGAAACCATACAGACAATGGTATGCGCGTATCATGGAAAATTGTTCCCGCTGTAACAGGAATCCAAACTCGACAATTTTTACAACGATATTGTTGCGACTGACCTCTTTTCATTATCCAGTAGTCACGATGATGGCAATGTGGGCAGATAAATCCATCGCGCCATTTAATTTGATAAAGGTATTCTTTGCAAGATTGCTCATCAGCAAAGCGTTTCTCAAGTTCAAGCATAGTCTTGGGATACTCTTCCATATCTCCAAGATTCTACATCTTGGGGGTGTGGTCGTCAACCGGATAAGCCTAT
>RZZN01000138.1 GCA_009929855.1 Gammaproteobacteria bacterium | reverse complement strand
CGATCCCCAGCGCGCTCTGCAGGGTAGCCTGACGGATGTTGGCCTGCACCGCCTGCAGGCGCTCGCTGTAGTCGAAGACGATCACCAGGACGCCCAGCGAGGCGTGCAGATGTTCGGCATCCTTCTGGGGCAGAGCGATCGGAAAGATCCCGAGTGCGCGGGCCGTCGCGCCCTCGGTCAAGACCTCCCCGCTGTGGCTCTGACGGACCCGAGCGATAGCGCTTGGGCTGACCAGATCGAGCTGACTCAGTGACAAGCCCCGCAGGCTGCGGTTACTGGCCACCAGCACCTCGTCCGTGGCGTCGAGCACCAGGGCATCGGTCACCAGCGGCTGGAAGTAGAGCTCCGAGAGGATCTGCTGGACGCTGACGAGACCGTCGGTCCGGCGCAGCTCCCGGTTCACCGCCCCCTGGGTCTGCAGCGCGCTGTAGCGCAGGGTCTGGAGCGCGCTCTTCTCCTCCGCGGCGGTCAGCCGAGAGGACAGCGAGAGGTACTCGACCAGGATCGCACCGAGCGCCAGCAGGGTCGCCAGGACGGGCGCGAGCAATCGAATGCTGACCCAGCCCAGCACGGTCAGGACTCGGGGATGAGGCGGCCTTCGAATAGGCCGTCGACGTCGGCCTCACCCGCGATCAGCCCCTTGTCGGCGAGCAAGGTACTGATCCGGCGAGCCGCGATCCGCAGCTCGGGGTCCGGGCCGTCGAGCATCGCGCGGTTGGCGGCGGCGTCGGGCAGACGCAGACCCGCGAAGGAGGCCAGCGCATCCGCAGGGGCAAGGTCCAGGCGCTTGGCCATGAGCAGACCGGCGCGATCGGGCTCGGTGCGGATCAACTCGATCGCCGCCAGCCAGCCCGTGACCAGCGCCCGCAGTGTTTTACCCTCCGCCTCCAGGATGCTGCGACGGGTGACCAGCACATCGACGATCTCGTTCGGCATCTCGGCGCTCGAGAAGATCTGACGAGCGCCGGCCTCGAGCAACTTGGCGCGGAATGGCTCGAAGGTGACGACCGCATCGGCCCGGCCGGCGGTGTAGACCGCGACCGACTCGTCCACCGTGATCGAGAGGATCTCGACGCGGGCTGGGTCCACACCATGAATGGAAAGGGCGCGGGCCAGCAGATAGGCGCCGAGCGCGGTGTTCTCGACCGCGACGCGCCGGCCACTCAGAGCGCTGACCGATTCCAGCTCCGGATGGGCGAGGATGGCATCCGCGCCATCGGAGATATTGGTGACCAGGATCACCACCACGTCCATGCCGTCCTGCGCCAGTTGCAGCACCTCATCGATCGTCAAGGCAGCGACATCGATCGCATCGTTGCGAAAGGCGCGCAGCACCTCGGTGGCGGAGTTGAACTGGCGCATGCGCAGCGGCGCATCCCCAAACAACCCCTCCGAAGCGGCGATATGACCCGGCTCATAGCCAGGCCACACATTGGTGCCGACAGCCAGTGACTGGGTGGATTGCTGACCGCAGCCGACCAGGAGCAAGAGCGGCAGCAGGAGCGATGCCACCACAGCCCACCAGCCCCGTTGAGAATTTCGATGCATCTAGCTGATTTCCCAGTATTTATCCAATGATCAGCAGAGATGAAGAGTGCAACTGATCATAACTGATCAGTGTCACTGATTTCTACCAGATCGCTGGGGACGTCGATGGGTGGCCAAAGGAAGCCAAGGCAGCAAAGGCAAGCCAAGCGCGGCTTGGCGCCGACACCCAGGTCATGGGTGGCACCGATTGCCAGAGGCCAAGGGCCGCCAAGGGCAGGCTGGCGCCGACGCGCAGCTCACATCGCAGCCAACCCACCCCGATCGGGTCGGGCTGACGGGATTGCGCCCGTCAGCCCGACCCGATCATGGTTCTGCTTGGCGGTTGGAGCTTGCTGCAATTCCTGACCGGCGGGGCGGTGCTGGTGATGCTGGGCGCTTGGTGGCCGCTCGAGCAGATCTTGTTCGTCTTCCCGGCGATCGATCTGTCTATCGGCTGTGGCGGCGGGGCGCGCTCAGGTCGACGGATCGCTAGAGTGCTGGGGAACCCACGCTGGTTTAGTGCCGATCCACCCATTCATAGATCTCGATCGTCGTCGGATCGCACTGGCAGCACCCCCCGGCGCAAGGCGTATTGGCCGGGAGCTTGCGCACCCGACCCTTGCGCTCAAGCGTTTCCAGTATTCCGCGCAGCGCGTCCGGCTCGGCATCGAAGTGATAGGCGAGATCGCGCACGGCGGCGCGGCGGTTGTCGCGCAGATAGCGCGAGAGCTCGCTGACGATCATGACGCCACCCCCTCGGCCGCCAGTTTGACGGGCGCTGGCTCGCGCCTGGCCGACAGACGCATCCCGATGATCACGGTGAGCAGGAGCCCAAGCATCACGCCGATCCAGATCGAGGCGCTGACCGGATCGCGGTCGAAGATCGCGGCCTGATAGAACACCGTCGCCGTGACATAGCCCAGCCCGGTGGTCCAAAGCACCGCGAAGGCCGCCCAGCCGGTACCGGTCTCGCGCTGGATGGCACCGATCGCGGCGACACAGGGCGAGTAGAGCAGGATGAACAGCAGATAGGCGAAGGCTCCGGCCGCACCGTCGAAGCGCGCGGCCATGGTGCCGAAGGTCCCGCTACCGACCTCCAGTTCCGCGGCGGCGGCTGCGGGATCGACGGTCTCGTCGATGCCGCCCAGGCCCAGCGGATCGGCCCAGTTGCCCAGGGCATCGATCAGATTGACCGGAATGGTCGCCACCGCCTCGTGCAAGCCGGCGCCCAGGCTGTAGGGCGCGTCCTCCTCGGTGCTCGTCTCCTCACCCGCAGCGGCGGCGGCCAGACTCGAATAGGTCGCGTCCAGCGTACCGACCACGGCTTCCTTGGCCAGGATGCCGGTGAAGATGCCGACCGTCGCCGGCCAGTTCTCGGCATTCAGTCCCATGGGCGCGAAGGCCGGAGCCATGGTGCGCCCGATGGCGGCGAGCACCGATTGTTCACTGTCATCGTTGCCGAAGCTGCCGTCGGTGCCCGTGGTGTTGAGCACGTTGAGCACCAGCACCATGGGCACGATCACGGCACCGGCGCGCACGACGAAGCCCTTGGTGCGATCCCAGGTGCGCAGGAGCACACCCTTGAGCGTGGGCAGATGGTAGGGCGGCAGCTCCATCACGAAGGGCATGACCTGACCGATGAGCAGAGTCCGCTTGAGGATGAAGCCGGTCAGCACGGCGGCGAGGATGCCGATCAGATAGAGTGCGAACACCACGTTCTGCCCACCGGCGGTGAAGAAGGCGGCGGCGAACAGCACATAGACCGGCAGCCGCGCCCCGCACGACATGAAGGGCGCCATCAGCACCGTCAAGATCCGATCGCGCGGGTTCTCCAGGGTCCGCGCCGCCATCACCGCCGGCACATTGCAGCCGAAACCGACCAGCAGCGGCACGAACGACTTGCCCGGCAGCCCGATGGCACGCATGAAGCGATCCATGACGAAGGCCGCGCGCGCCATGTAGCCCGAGTCTTCCAGCACCGACATGAACAGATAGAGGAAGGCGATGATCGGGATGAAGGTCGCCACCACCTGCACACCGCCGCCGAGTCCGTCGGCAATGCCGATGATCAGCCACTCGGGCGTGCCGATCCGACCCAGCAGCTCGGCCGTGCCGTCGACGAAGATGGCCCCGGCGGCGATGTCGAAGAAGTCGATGAAGGCCCCGCCGATGTTGATGGTGAACATGAACATCAGATACATGACGGCCAGGAAGATCGGGATGCCGAGCACGCGATTGAGCACCACCCGGTCGACCCGGTCGGAGAGCGAACGCGAGGCCTGGCCCGATTGCTTCACCGTCGCCTTGGTGACGGCGTGCGCGAAGCCGTAGCGCGCGTCGGCGAACAGGATATCGACGTCGTCGGCCTCCTCGCCGAGCAGGGCTTGGACTTCGTCGCGGCTCACCGCGGAGCCGGTCAGGCGGTGCGCCAGATCGTCGCCTTCGAGCAACCGCGCCGCCAGCCAGCGTGTTGGATCGCCCTGGGCCTCGGCGATCGGACGCAGGCGCGGCTCGAGTGCGCTGATCGCTGCTTCCAGCGTCGCGCCGAACGGAATCCGCACCGGCGGCGTGCCGGCGCGGCCGGGGACGCGCCCGGCCTGTTCCAGCAGGGTCTGCTTGAGTTGCGGCAGTCCCTGGCCGTTGGCTGCCACCAGCGGCACCACCGGGCAGCCGAGCCGTTCGGAGAGCGCCGCGACATCGATCCGGATCCCGCGCGACTCGGCCACGTCCATCATGTTGAGCGCCAGCACCAGTGGGCGGCCCATCTCGATGAGCTGGGTGGTGAGATAGAGATTGCGCTCCAGGCTGGAGGCATCGAGGATGTTGAGGATGACATCGGCCTCGCGCTCATGGACGAAATCGCGCGCGATGCGCTCGTCGAGCGAGACCGAGGGATCGGCGACGTCGAGCGAATAGGTGCCGGGCAGATCGACCAGGGTGAACTCGGCCTCGCCGAACCGGTAGCGCCCGGTCTTGCGCTCGACCGTCACGCCCGACCAGTTGCCGACCTGCTGACGCGAGCCGGTGAGGGCGTTGAAGAGCGTCGTCTTGCCGCAGTTGGGATTGCCGACGACGCCGATGCAGTAGTGTGGCTTGGACTGGGGCTGGATCTGATTCATCACACGCGTTCCATTTCGAGTACCGCCGCCTCGTCGCGGCGCAGACTGATCGAGGTGCCGCGTACCCGGATCTCGACCGGATCACCCAGCGGCGCGACCCGGATCACTTCCAGCGCGACGCCGGGCGTCAGTCCCATCGCCAGCAGCTTGCGCCGATAGGCCCCGCCACCAGCCTGGAAACCGAGCACGCGCCCCTGTTCGCCGGCCTTGAAGTCCTTGAGTGTCGTGCTCATCCGTCGATCGCCTCGACCAGGATCTTGACCGCCATGCCGCACCCGAGCGCCAGGCGGGTCTCGCCGCGTGCCACCACCAGACCGCCGCCCTGACTGGTCACGATGCGCACCTCGGTCCCCGGATTCAGGCCCAGCTCGGTCAGACGCTTGGCCAGACCCTTGCCGCCCTGCAGCATGCGGATGCGCACCCGCTCGCCCTCGCCGGCCATGGCGAGCGGGAAGGTCTTGGTCACCGCCGACGGCTCCTCGCGATGATCGACCCGAGCCGCCTCGGAGCAGGGAACACCGATATCACCTGGATGCATTGAT
>RZZN01000137.1 GCA_009929855.1 Gammaproteobacteria bacterium | reverse complement strand
CGGAAGATAGCCCTCTCCGACAAGGTTGGCGACTTCGGTCTCGGCGACGGTCAGATCGCCTCCGCCGACGCTCTTGCCGTACAGCGCGTTGAAGGCGTAAGAATGGCCGCTCCCGTCGAGCCGCTGCCTCTTGGAACTGATCAGCGGGTTGAACAGCTCCACGCGTGGCAGTGCGCCCAGCTGCGGCCGTCCGGTACCGCCTCCGAACGGGGTTCCGACTTGTCCTCCGAGGCCGATCTTACCCCACAGATAGCCCTGTGGAAGTGGGAGGTAGGCTCCGCTCGGATGCTTGAAGTACTGATAAAAGGAGTGCTTCGCCGCTTGAGTGGCCTGCTTGTTCGCGCCCTTGTCGTCTCGTTGGCCGGCCGGGGATTCGCCGTAGCGCCAAGGCTGCATCTGCTCGCGGTAGCCGTCCCGGTTGAACGCGAGATCCCAGTTCGCGGCGAAGCGAGAGGAGTCGTGGTGCGTGTACTCGATCACCTTGTACAACGCCGTGGCGGCCATGGCCGCCAAGGCCTTGCGGCCGAGACCGCGCACACTGGCGGAGAGGTCCATCGCCAGCTGCGTGTTGTCACGGCTGATCTTGCGCAGCTGTTCGGCGGTGAACCCGCCTTGGCCTTGGCTTTTCGGCAGTCTGGCCATCAGGGCTCAAGCTCCAGGACCCATTGTTTGTCTTCGATCTGCTTCACCACACTTTGCACATGGTACACCGTTCCGTCGTGCGTCACTTGCTGTCCGAGCCGGGGTGTAAACCCGATGTGGTTGACATAAATGTAAACCTGCAGAGTGGCTTTCAGGGCGTGCTCTCGCGTGTCTCCGGTGCGCCTGCGCGTTCCGACCAGGCCGGAAACCAGACGCGTACCGTTGGTCGCTGCCGTGAAGGTGCCGGTGACAGGGTCATAAACAGACGGGGAAGTCGCCGGCCAGTCGAAGACGAGGGTCTCGAACTTCGGGGACTCCTGGCTGGCGCGACTGGACATGAACCCGGAATCCGGAAACTCCGCCATGATTCGGTAATAGCGGCTTCGCACGAAGATGAAGTCGCCCTCCAGAACGCTGAAGTTCCTGGAGTAGGTGACGAAGTATTCGCCGATGGCGGTCTCTTCGGAGCCGTCAGGCTTGTTGGTGGACCGCAGCTCCGTGTCGGCCCACCCATTCTGTGCAGGCCCGACCTGCACCAGCCCAAGGTTATCTCCGGTGCCTGCGGTGCGCACAGGGTAGAACTGCGCAGGCCCGCCTGACGGGGGAGAGAGCTTGTGCGCCCGAACAATTCGGTCGTAGGGGTCAGCCTTACCTTGCCAGAACTCGGACTCGGTCGTCTCGGAGATCAGGTAGATGTCGCCTGAACTGTCGTGCCTGATTGCGATCAACTGCTGCGGGGTATAGGCATCCTGCTCCGGTTGCAGGAACAAGTGGGTTCTGCGCGAAGACTTCGGCCAGAGGCTGACGAATCGGTCTGCCCTGTTCTGCCGGCCAGAACCGGCGATCTTGGTATCGAACAGATTGGTCGTCGGATTCCAAAGCGTGAAGACATCCCGCTTGAAATAGTTGGCCGCAATTTTGATGGAAGCTGGCATCAGCCTGTCGTCGCATTCGTCACTGGGTCGTAATTCGGGGCCGCAGACCCGACAAACCAATTCGTCAGCAGCGTCGGAGGGGGAGAGAGGATCGCCAGCAACCGGCTCTTGTATTGGAGGGCGCGGGTCAAGAGGCGATTCAGAAGCTCTTCAACGTCGCGCGTCTGGCGAATCATCTTGTTCTGCCCGTCCTCTTGGCGCAGAGCGAAACTGATGTCGGAAGACAGCGACATCGTATACGCGCACCAATAGGTCGAGAAACCCTGAAGCAGCAGCAACTTCAGCTCTTCTGCCGTATCCTCGATCTCGGCAAGCGGATCATCGCGAATCGACTTATAGTCCGGTAACCAATCGGCCAGCTCGAGTTTTAGCAGGTTGCCGATTCCGAGGTCCGAGAAGACCTCGTCATCCAGCTCTCCGGACTCTTCGGCGATTCCGATCGCCGCACGAACCGCGTCGGTGTCGGTTAGCCCAAGTATGCTGGTCACTTTACTGACTTCTCATAGCGTGCTCGAACAATGGCAATCACCAGATCGACGGCGATGCCCGACAACGCCAGCCCCTCGGCTTTAAGAAAGTTGACGAGTCGCTCTTTTTTCTTCTCGCCTGGAATCTGCACGAAAATGAGATTGCGCACCATCGCCGCGGCGCGATCGAACAGCCCCGAGCCGATGCCGTAGCGAATGAGGGTGAACGCGGACGTGATTAAAACATCATTCATAGCTGCACCGTATTCCTGGACAAAGCACCATCGGATTAGTCGCTGAAATGGCCTCGCGGATCGCGCCGGGCTGCGTGAGTGTCGGCACGCACTGGCAGCCGCACATCTTGGCCACCAATGCGAGCCACCAGAGTGGGATCGATCGGCGCTTTGGCATTTTTGCGGCCCCACCATGAAATCGCTGCACCGATGGCCGCAATCACCAGTGGGACGGCCTCGACGATGGGCATCAGAGCATCGGTTGCGGCATCGGCGTCGAAGCCCATGCCGACGAACCCGGCACCGACAGCGACGAGTGTGAGGATCGAGCCCCAGACACCACGCGAGAGCCACCACGGGCGCACCGGAGCGGGCGCAACAACCGGCACGCTGATGCCGACTGAATTAGCCGTATCTCTCCAGACCGGCGTTTCTGTCGTCTGCCAATAGCGCTGGTAGGCTGCATCGGTAATCGGCCCCCAGATTCCATCATCGGCCGGGCGGCCGTTTGGCAGCGTCGGGTTCAAGAATCCGAGATAAATCAGCGTCTGTTGGACATTGCGCCGGTCATTCTCATTAAGATCGCGGATGTTCATTGACTCTTCCTTTGCGACTCAATCAGCGCGTTGAATGACTCGGAAATGCTTTCCAACTCGGCGAATGGCGTTTTACGCAGCGGCCGAATCTCGCCGTTGATGGTCATGCTGCCGAATGCCGCCTCGATCGCAGCGACCTCTTTGCCGAATAGCGCGCCGATGTAGTACATCACCGCGACAGAGAATAGAAACACGCCGACGCTAATCAAAAACATCATGTGCTCGATCTCTTCAATCGAGGCATATTGCTGATGCGCGTCATAGGCCACGCCGACATAGCCAACGAGCGTATCGCCAGCCATCACGGGCGACTCGATGATGACCGAGCCGGGATGAGGCTTATCATCGGCCTGGACGCATCGACATTGAGAGACGCGTCGATCGTATTGGTCGAAGACGCACATCCGATGAACGCCGTAATCGGCTTCGAGGATGTACTTCGTCACTTCTTCGATCTTCGCGAGATCGTTCGCAACGATCGCGTCCGATAGGACGAGCCGAATCAGTTCTGCCGTTTTTTGCATTCGGACATCGGTCATGCTCGCAGACATGGCGCGCATCGAATGCGACGCGAACCAGGTCATGCCCAACAGCGCGGCGAGTGAGACGGTGCCCACTGCGATGGTCATGCGCTGGGGGAGCGACAGACTCATAGCCCGAGCAGCGAGCGGATCATTGGCAGGATTGCAGAATGCAGCGGCACGCCAGTCACTGCGGAATAGATTGCCGCCAGGCCGATGATGAGCCCGCTGATGGCGAGAATCAGCCGGCCGAAGAGCTTGGAACGATCGGCATGATGCGCGGCCTCGATCGTCGTGTGAGCGGCGAGCGCGGAGCTGATGGCGTGCATATTGGTCAGGATGTCCGACACGCTCTTGGCGACATGATCCAGAAGCTCCTCATGCCGCTGATGCTCAAATCGCAGCTCGTCGAGGCTTGATTCCAGCGATCTGATGCGGTCCTCGGTCATCCCGCGGCCCCCGACAGCCAGAGCAGCCCGAGCGTGCCGAGGCACACGAGGCATATCATGGCAGTGATGTAGAGTCGGTCGGTCATCTGCGAAAATCCTCGTAAATCACGACAGCCAGGCCGATCGCGGCGACCAGCCATGAGCCAAGCGCAACGGCGCCGACGACAGCGAGCCAAATCGGGATTTCGATCATTCAGCGGGATCCTCAGTCGGCACGTCATCCCCGACCAGGATTGCTTCGTGCAATGCCGTGACCTCTTCGAGCGTCATCGGCTCGCGGCTTCGCTCTTCGCAGAGCTGGAGCATGGCGCCGTACCACTCATCGGCGGTGCCGTGAGTCAGCAGCGCGTCATAGCCCTCGACAAATTGAGACGAGGCGACGACGTAGCCGTCAATCTGGCGATCAAGAGAGAAGGTCAGATCGCCGCGCTCAAGCGGATCGATGATCGCTGCAAAGCGGTTGGCGGTGTCGATGAGGTCGGCAGGAAAACCGAAGGGGATGCGCTCGGTCCACATTAGAGGACTCTCCTGATCGAAATATCATCAAAAATGACGTACTGCCCTTGAACATTACTTCCAGTGTGAAGTGTTACAGAAATTCCTTGGCTCCCTGAGTGATAAAACACCTTAGAGCCGAATGGAATGAAGTTCCCTTGGCTTAGATACGCAGAAACGGAGACCTGGAGATTCCCTAATGATATACGAGCATTCGCTCCGGCCGATCCGTTTTTGGATTTTGCTTTTATGACGAAGGCGCCAGGAGATTGAACTGGAGTGATTTGTCTGCCAGTGCCGTAAGCTCCTACCGCCGATACTGTGACGTGAAGCTCACCATCTACGACAGAGTAGACTATGCTGCCGACGTCAATTGTCCATCCCGACGCGTTTTCGCTGAAATCGCCATTGACGATTAACTCAGACCCAAGCGCCGGCTTTGCCCGCAACATCACCAGCTCGACAATCGCTTTTTCTGCTGCGCTCAATGCGCGATTGATCAGAAACCGCCCGCCGTTGTAGCCGTATTTCGTCACGACATCATAGGTCGTCGCGACCGCCAGATTCTCTGCCCACACCACTCCAAGCTCAGGATCGAGCGTTGCCTCGGTGCAAGTCGATCCGAGCGATTCCGGGAATGTCGCAATCAGTGAGTCTGTCGAATCTGCATCGAGCCAGTATTTGCCGGTTTGCGGTGTGACGCGGAGGATGGGGCAGTTGGCAGTGGTGGCTTGAATGGCGTGATACCCGAGGCCCGACAGATCATCGCGCCGCGCAACAGGTGACCCGACTGCACCGGTTGTCGTGCCGGCCGTATCTTGCCAGACGGTGCTAGGCTTGGGCTCTGGCCA